>NZ_JBFAMU010000047.1:0-20407 GCF_040656655.1 Micromonospora sp. NPDC049799 | reverse complement strand
CGTGCCGGATCACCCCGAGCCGACCGTCGGCGACCAGCTGCCGCATCATCGTGACCGCGGGCACCCGACGGTAGTTGAACCCGCACATCGACCGCACTCCCGAGGCCTGGGCGACGGCCGCCGCGGCGGCCATCTCCCGTGCCTCGGACACCGTGTTGGCCAGCGGCTTCTCGCACAGCACGTGCTTGCCGGCGGCCAACGCGGCCAGGGCGATCTCGGCGTGGCTGTCACCCGGGGTGCAGATGTCGACCACGTCGATGTCGTCGCGGGCGATCAGGTCCCGCCAGTCCGTGGTGTACGCGTCCCAGCCGAGCCGGTCGGCGGCGTCGGCCACCTTCCCGGCGTCCCGGCCGCAGATCAGCGCCATCCGGGCCCGCGCCGGCAGGTCGTACACCCGGTTCACGGTGCGCCATGCCTGCGAGTGCGCGGCGCCCATGAACGCGTAGCCGACCATGCCGACCCGCAGTTGCTTGTCTGTCGTGGACAAGGTGGGTCTCCCCCCGTGTGTCAGAACCCGAGCTTCAGGTAGGTGCTCGCGTTCTCCTTGGTGATCGTCTCGGAGGCGAGGATGATCTCCTTGGGCACCTGGAGCTCCACCAGGTCGGACATGCCCTTGCCCTGTCCGATCAGGCGGGCCAGCGAGATGGCCGAGGAGGCCATCGACGGGCTGTAGGTGACCGTCGCCTTCAGCACGGTGTTGTCGGCCTGGATGTCCTCCATCGCCTTCTTCGAGCCGGCGCCGCCGACCATGAAGAACTCCTTGCGGTTGGCCTGGTTGACCGCCGCGAGGACGCCGATGCCCTGGTCGTCGTCGTGGTTCCAGAGCGCGTCCATCTTCGGCAGGGCCTGGAAGAGACCGGTCGCGGCCTGCTGGCCGGAGTCGGCGGTGAACTCCGCCGGCCGCCGGTTGGCCACCTTGAACCCGGCCTGCGCCAGGGTGTCGGCGAAGCCCTTCGACCGCTCCTGGGTCAGCTCCAGGGAGTCGATACCGGGGATCTCGCCGATGATCGGGTTGGTGACGTTCTTGGCCTTGAGCTGCGCGATGATGTACGTCGCGGCGGCGACGCCCATGCCGTAGTTGTCGCCCTTGATCTGCAGCCGGTAGGCCTTCGCGTCCGGGAACGCCCGGTCGAGGTTGACCACCGGGATGCCGGCCTGCATCGCCTCCAGGCCGAACGCGTTCAGCTCCTTGCCGTCGTGCGGCAGCAGCACGATCACGTCGGGCTTCTGGGAGATCAGGGTGGACAGGGCCGCCCGCTGGGCCGCCGCGTCCGCGCCGGCCTCGACCGTCTTGAACTCCACGTCGGAGTACGCGGCGGCCTGCGCCTTGGCGTTGTTGGTGATGGCGGCGATCCAGCCGTGGTCGGCGGCCGGGGCGGAGAAGCCGACGACGACGCGCTTGCCGGGCTCGGCGTTGCCGCCCGGGGCGGCCGCCGCCTTGGTCTGCGCCTCGGTCGGCGACTCCTCGTTGCTGGTGCAACCGGCGAGCAGTACGCCGGCTCCGACGGCTGCGCCGCCGAAGAGCAGGCGACGGCGTGACAGGTCACGACTGTGCTGGGTCATGACGACCTCCTGGTCTGGCGTGGTGGAGGGGAAAAGGGTGTGCGGGGTCCGGCCACCGTCGCGGTGTCGGGTGGCCCAGGTGCGTTGTGGTGTCCGGTGGTGCGCTGGTGCGGGTGTTATCGGGTGGTGAGCCGGTTCCGGCCCAGGAACTGGGTGAGGCTGCGGAACTGGACCTGCTGGACCAGGACGGCGGCGACGATGATGCCGCCCTTGACCATGTTCTGGGCCTCGGTGGAGAGGCCGTTGATGGCGAAGAGGTTCGTGATCGTCGAGAAGATGATCACGCCGAGCAGGGAGCCGATGATCGTTCCCCGGCCGCCGCTGAGCAGCGTGCCGCCGATGATCGCGGCGGCGATCGCGTCCAGCTCGTAGAGGTTCGCCATCGCCGCCTGGGCCGAGTTGGCCTGGGCGGTGAGCATGACGGCGGCGATGCCGCAGCAGAGGCCGGAGAGCGCGTAGAGCAGCACGGTGTGCCACTTGACGTTGATGCCGGCCAGCCGGGCCGCCTCCGGATTGCCGCCGACGGCGACCGTACGCCGGCCGAAGGTGGTGCGGTTGAGCAGCACCCAGCCGGCCACGACCACCGCCGCCAGGATGTAGACCAGCAGCGGGATACCGAGCAGCGTGTTGCTGGCGATGCCGTTGATGAACTGGTTGTCCGAGACCTGGGTCTGCTTGTCGGAGATCTCCGCCGCCAGGCCGCGGGCCGCCACCAGCATCGCCAGGGTCGCGATGAAGGGCACCAGCCGTCCGTACGAGATGAGCACGCCGTTGACCAGGCCGACCGCGAGACCGACGGTGAGCGCCGTGAAGATCATGCCGCCGGCGCCGAAGTTCTGCGTCGCGACCGTCGTGGCCCAGACCCCGGCGAGGGCGACGATCGCGCCGACCGACAGGTCGATGCCACCGCCGATGATCACGAAGGTCATGCCGACGGTGACCACACCCACCACGGACGCCAGCTTGAGGATGGTGAGGGTGTTGTCCCACACCCAGTCCGGGTTGGAGTAGAGGTCGGAGCGGGTCGCGGCACCGATTGCGATCAGGATGACCAGCACACCGATCAGGCCGAGGTTGCGCCGGGCACCCTCGCCGTTGTCGCCGCTCCACCAGGAGAGCCGGCCGCCGGCAGTCGCCTTCTCGCCCGCGGCGGCGGTCTCCACCGGGTCGACCGGCGGCGACTGTGCCGGCAGTTGTGCCGCGCGCTCCGGCGCTGCGGTGGGAAGTGTGTCGCTCATGCCGGTGCGCCTTCCATCAGGGACCCCGCCATGACGAGGTCGAGCACGGTGTTCTCGTCGAGTTCGCCGGCCGGGGCCTCACGGACGACCCGGCCCTCCCGCATGACCAGCACCCGGTCGGCCAGGCCGAGGACCTCGGGAACCTCGCTGGAGACCAGCAGCACCCCCACGCCACGGGCGGCGAGGGCACGGACGACCTGGTACAGCTCGGCGCGCGCGCCGACGTCCACGCCCCGGGTCGGCTCGTCCAGCAGCAGCAGCTTCGTGTCGCCGAGCAGCCAGCGCCCGACCACGACCTTCTGCTGGTTGCCACCGGAGAGGGTGCGCACCGGTCGGCGTACGTCGCGGGGACGCAGGTCGAGGCTCTCCGCGATCCGGTCGGCCTCGGCCCGTTCCTTGCCGGTGTCGGTGAAGCCGGCGCGGGCGTAGCGGCCGAAGGTGGCCAGGGTGACGTTGCGGTAGATGGGCTCGCCCAGCAGCAGCGCCTGGCTCTTGCGCTCCTCCGGGGCCATGCCCATGCCGGCGCGGACGGCCGCGCCGACGCTGCCGGGACGCAGTGCCCGGCCGCCCATCCGGACCGAGCCGGACTCGGCGCGACGCGCGCCGAAGATGGTCTCCAGCAGCTCGGACCGGCCGGACCCGACGAGCCCGGCGATGCCCACGATCTCGCCGGCCCGGACGTTCAGTGACACGTCGGCGAACTCGCCGGACCGGGTCAGCCCCTCGACCTGGAGCAGCTCGTCCCCGACCGTGTCGGTGGCGGGGCGGTCCGGGAAGACGTACTCGATGGTGCGGCCGGTCATCCGGGAGACCAGGTCGCGGGTCGGGGTGTCGCGGGCCGGGAGGTTCGCCGCGGTGGTCCGGCCGTCCTTGAGGACGGTGACGCGGTCGCCGATCTCGCGGATCTCCTCCATCCGGTGCGAGATGTAGATGACCGCGATGCCCTGGGCGGTCAGCTCCCGGATGATCCGGAAGAGGTTGCCCACCTCGTCGTGGGCGAGTACGGCGCTCGGCTCGTCCATGATGATCAGTCGGGCCTCGTGCGACAGCGCCCGCGCCATGCTGACGACCTGTTTGCCGGCCGCCGGCAGCGAGCGCACCATCCGGCTGGGCGGAATCTCGGCGTGGCCGAGCCGGCCGAGGATCTGCCGCGTACGCCGGGCCATGTGCCCGCGGCGGACGAAGCCGAACCGGCGCGGCTCGTGGCCGAGGAAGGCGTTCTCCGCCACGGAGAGGTCGTCGACCAGGTCGAGCTCCTGGTAGATGGTGGCGATGCCGGCCCGCATCGCGGCCTGCGGGTTGGCGAAGGTGGCCGGCTCACCGCGCCACTCGACGGTCCCCGAGTCCGGACGGTGTACGCCGGCGAGCACCTTGATCAGGGTCGACTTGCCGG
This sequence comes from Micromonospora sp. NPDC049799, assembly GCF_040656655.1. Lineage (NCBI taxonomy): Bacteria > Bacillati > Actinomycetota > Actinomycetes > Micromonosporales > Micromonosporaceae > Micromonospora > Micromonospora sp. NPDC049799. Next base: position 16,213 of record NZ_JBFAMU010000047.1, on the reverse strand, counting down.
CGCCGTTCTGCCCGAGCAGGCAGTGCACCTCGCCGGCACGGACCTCCAACTGCACCCCGTCCAGGGCGCGTACGCCCGGGAAGGTCTTGACCACGTCGGTGAGGCGCAGGACCACCTCGCCCGCGACGGCGTCGGCGGGGGCTTCGACCAACGGAGCATCTGTCACGAGTGTCTCCTCGGATTGCTCGGTCATGACGCCTCCGCGAAGGCCACGTCGCTCGCGAGGACGGCGGCACCGGCGACGCCGGCCCGCGGTCCCAGCTCGGACAGGACGACCGGGAGGTTGCCGGTGGCCAGCGGGAGCGACCGGCGGTAGACCACGCTGCGGATCTCGGCGAGCAGGATGTGACCGAGCTGGGCGAGCCCACCACCGATCACGATCATCGACGGGTTGGTGAAGCTGACTAGCCCGGCCAGCACACCGCCGACCCGCCGGCCCCCGTCGCGGATCAACTGGATGCAGGCGACGTCGCCCTCGACGGCACCCTCGGCCACGTCCACGGCGTTCAGCGTGCCCCGGGCGGTCAGCCGCTCGGCCAGGGCCGGTGACACGCCGCTGCGCGCGGCGGCCAGGGCGTCCTTGGCCAGGGCGGCGCCGCTGAACAGCGCCTCCAGGCAGCCGACGTTGCCGCACGAGCACATCGGACCGTGCGAGTCGACCTGGATGTGCCCGATGTCCCCGGCGCAGCCGTCGGTGCCCCGGTAGACCTCGCCGGTGAGGTAGATCCCACACCCTATTCCGGTGCCGATCTTGACGAAGAGGAAGTCGTCGACCGAGTGGGCGACGCCTCCGTGCCGCTCGCCGATGGCCATGATGTTGACGTCGTTGTCGACCACCGCCGGGCAGCCGTGCTCGCGGGTGAGCAGCTCCCGCACGGGGAAGCGGTCCCAGCCCGGCATGATCGGCGGGGAGACCGGGACGCCGTCGCGGAAGCTGACCGGGCCGGGCACACCGATGCCGACCGCGTCCAGCCGCTCGTACGCACCGTCGACCTTCGCCTTGTGCAGCAGCTCGTTGACCCGCTGGAGGGTCACCTTCGGGCCGTTGCGGATGTCGGCGGGCTCGGCGTACGCGGCGACCGGTTCCAGCCGGCCGTTGACCACCTCGACGTCGATCGAGCTGGCGCCCAGGTCGACGGCGGCGAAGCGCAGCTGCGGGCTCAGCTCCACCAGGGTGGAGCGCCGGCCGCCCCGGGACGCGGCCAGCCCGGCCTCGGCGACGTAGCCGAGACCGACCAGTCGCTCCAGCTCGGCCAGCAGCCGGGGGCGCGGCATCTGGAGCCGGTCACCCAGTTCGGCACGGGAGACCGCCCCCTCGTCGCGGAGCAGCCGCAACAGTCGTACGTGCAGGGGGTCGACGGTCCGCACCGGGACTCACCTCTTCATGGGACTCGTTCACATCGACGCAATGCCGATGTGTTGTGTCCGACACAGTAGGAGCCTTCCGTGCCACCTGTCCAGAGCTTCGGCCAATCCGTTCCCAACTTTTGTCCGAACGAACAAAAGCTTCAAGTGGATCAAGAAAAGCATGGTGCCGCGCGGGAACGGTGGCGATCGCGGGCACGACACTGCCCCGCCGTCCGGGTGGACGACGGGGCAGGAGCCGATCGGGTACGCCGGGCGGTCAGCGGCGGCCGGCGGCGTTGCGCTTCTTCTTGAGCTTGCGGTCGTCGCGCAGCTCGACGTACGGCTCGTCGTCGGCCGAGTGCCCGGCGGAGATGGCGCGGCTGCGCTCCAACTCGGCGTCGAACTCGGCCCCGAGCAGGATCGCGATGTTGCTCAGCCAGAGCCAGATCAGGAAGATGATCACACCGGCGAGCGCGCCGTAGGTCTTGTTGTACGAGCCGAAGTTGCTGACGTAGAGCGCGAACAGGCCGGAGATGACCAGCCAGATCACCACGGCCAGGACGCCGCCGGGGCTGACCCAGCGGAACCCGCCGTGCTTCGCGTTCGGCGAGGCCCAGTAGAGGATGGCGAACATCAGGCTGACCAGGAGCAGCAGCACCGGCCACTTGGCGATATTCCAGGCCGTCACGGCCGTCGAGCCCAGCCCGATTGCGTCCCCCACCGCCTCGGCGAGGCCACCGGTGAAGACCACGATCACCGCGCAGGCCAGCAGCAGCACACCGATCACGGCGGTCACCCCGACGCGGATCGGCAGCGTCTTCCAGATCGGCCGGCCCTCCGGCACGTCATAGATGGTGTTCGAGGCGCGCATGAAGGCGGCGATGTAGCCGGATGCCGACCAGAACGCGGCCAGCAAACCGAGGATCGCCGCGAAGCCCGCGAAACCGCCGCTCCCCTGCGCCTGGTTGATGGCGGCCTCGATGATCTCCCGGATGTTCTCCTGCGGCACCGTCTGGTTGACCGTGTCCCGCACACCCTCGGTCGCCCTCCGCCCGAGCAGGCCGAGGATCGAGACCAGCACCAGCAGGCCGGGGAAGATGGAGAGCACCCCGTAGTACGTCAGCGCCGCCGCCCAGTCGGTCAGGCTGTCGTCCTGGAACTCCCGGACCGTGCGGCGCAGCGCCGCCTTCCAGCCGGCGCCCGGCAGCTGGGCGGGGCTGTCCGGCCCCTCGTCCGGACCGACCGGTCGCTCCCGGTCACGGGCTCCGGCGCCCACCGCGCCGCTCACTTCACGGTCGCGCCCGTGCGCGGAAGACTCATCGGAGGCCATCGCCCCTCCCTCGTGATCGGCGGTGTCCTCCTCGACATGCCCCGGCGGAGGCGGTGGTTAACCACCTACTTGTAGAGCAAACTGCCCATCCGGCGCGAAGCGACCAGCAGGCCGAGACCGAGTGCCACCAGCAGGTAGAGCACGTCGAGCACCCACCCCCAGCCGGCGGTGCCGACGGCGATGCCACGGATCAGGTGCACCGCCCGGTAGAGCGGGGTCACCTCGATCAGCCACCGCAGCACCGTCGGGTACGACTCGGCCGGCACGAACGTCCCGGAGAAGAGGAACAGGGTGAACTGCGCCGACCCCATCAGGTCGAAGTCCTGCCAGCTACGCATGAAGGTGGAGATGGCCATGCCCAACGCGCCGAAGGCGAAACCGACCAGCACCGCGGCGGGGAAGGCCACCACCGCCCGCGCCACGGTCGTCAGGTCCATCACGACCATCACCGCCAGGAACGCGGCCGAGTACGCGCTGCCCCGCAGCATCGCCCAGGCCAGCTCGCCGAGGGCGATCTCGAACGGCTGCACGGGGGTGGCGATCACCCCGTCGTACAGCTTCATGTACTTCAGCTTGCCGAAGAAGTTGAAGGTGGTCTCCGCCAGCGCACCTGTCATCGCCGACGAGGCGAGCATCGCCGGGGCGACGAAGGCGGCGTACGTCACCACCTCACCGCCGGGCAGCGGGATGTCGCCGACCAACGCGCCGACCCCGACGCCGATGGAGAGCAGGTAGAGCAGCGGCTCCACGAAGCCGGAGACGAGCAGCAGCCAGTAGACCGACCGCAGCGCGGCGACGTTGCGTTCGGTCACGGAGGCCGAGCGCCGGGACGCCGAGGAGACGTCGACCAGGCGGGGCAGGACGAAACTGACCATGGACATCCTCCCCTAGACCACGAGCCGGCGGCGGAACGTATGGCGGGCCAGCAACCAGCCGCCCAGCGCCCACACCGCGAGGTAGACCAGGTGACCGGCGACCGACCACTGGGGAGCCACGCCCAACGTGGCCGCCCGGCACAGGTCGACGGCGTGCCAGAGGGGCGTCGCGTACGCCAGCCACCGCAGCACCGCCGGCAGCGACTCGACCGGGAAGAACACCCCGGCGAACAGCGTCATCGGGATCACCGCGAAGCGGAACAGCATCGCCAGCCAGCTGTCGCTGTCCACCAGTGCCGCGTACGCGAAGGTCGGTGCGGCCACGGCCAGGCCGAGCAGTGCCACGACCGGGAGGACGGCCAGCGCCCACGGCGAGTGCACCGCCCCGAACAGCGCCGTGACCAGGAGGAACGCGGCGATGGAGGTGAGCACCCGGAAGACCACGAAGGCCAGGTGCCCGCCGAGCACGTCACCCACCCGCAGCGGCGCCGCGCTCTGCGCGAAGTACGTCTTGATCCACCGGAAGTTGCTGAACACCGGCCACGTGGACTCGCCGATGGCCACCTGCAGAGCGGTCGAGGCGAGCAGGCCCCCGACGATCCAGTCGAAGTAGCGCACCCCGCCGACGCCCTGGTCGATGTAGGCGCCGACCCCCAGGCCGAACCCGACAACCGTCAGCACCGGCAGCAGGAAGGACGAGAAGACCCCCGCCCGCCAGGTCCGTCGGTAACCGACCAGGTAGTGCGCGAGCACCGCCACCGCCGGTACGCGCGGCAACGGCGGTCGGGCCCGCTCCCGCGCCTGCTGCGTCACGCTCACCCGACACCCCCGTCTCTCCCGCGCCGACCACCACGGCCTTTCCTACCCCAGGGGTACGACAGACCCGGGCCACCCTACGGCCACGCGGCTGCCCTGTCGCCGCCATTCCGGGCCGGACGGTCGGCTCCCGCACCCGCACGTTCGGGATGCCCCGAACCCGACGGGGAGGGTCCGCCCGCCCTTGATCCACTCGACGTCATTGACATCGGGGTATCCGGCGACCGGGGACACCCCGACGTCAGGGAAAGCGAGTGGATCAAAAGCCGGATGGGCCCGGGGCGCGCCGAGTCGGGTGCCGCGCGCCGATTCAGGGGCGGGCAACGCGGCGACGAAGACGCGCTGCCTGCTGATCTACCTCGGCACGCTGCTGTACGAGGCCACCGATGACCTCACCGAATCGGACGGGCTGGCCGACCGCTTCCTGACCTGGGCGCGGGCGCGATGACGGACACGGCCGGTCAGCCGCGAACGGCACGGAGCAGCGACCGGAGCGCGTAGGCGAGCAGCAGCACGCCCGCGCCGGTGCCGACCACCAGGCCCGCCGACACCCCGGTGGCCAGCCCCGTCACCAGTCCCGCCACCGCCACCGCGCACATCGCCATGCCGAGCGGTCGCAGCAGCGGGTCGCCGAGCAGCGGGGCGAGTGGGAAGAAGTGCAGCCCCACCACGGCGCTGATCAACGCCGGCGTGTACTCGGACCGGCCGGCGGCGGCCAGCGCCACGGCGCCGAGAGCGATGAGGGCGAACTCGGCGACGACGATCAGGAGGTATCGCCGGTCCACCGCGCGGTCGTGGAGGCCCGCCTCCGCGCCCCGGGACCGGGCCACGACGACGCCCCCGGCGACCGCGGTGAGCAGCGCCGCCACGCTGCCGGCCACCAGCGCGCCGCGCAGTGGCTGCTCGGCGGCGGGCACGCTGAACCAGACGGTGGCGAAGATGCCGAGGTAGAGCGCGCCGAGCCCGCCCTGACGCCGTGACCGAACCGCTCCGACGGACACCGGCACCCTCCGATCGTCGCGCCCGGGCCCCGGCAGCCGGGCGCCCGGCCGATGCTACGGAGCCCGCTGCCGTCCCGGTTGACGGCACCGGACCTCTCGGCCGTCGGTGGGTGTGAGGAAGGGGCCCCTGTGCAACGCCAGGCGTTGAGAGGGGGCCCTTCCTTTCATCTCAGTCGACCAGGGTGCGGCCGGTGAGGTGCAGGAAGACGTCCTCCAGGCTGCTGCGTCGGACCAGCACGTTGGCCGGCGTCAACCCGAGCGCGGCGACCTCCGCCACCGCCGCGTCGCCGTCCGGCACGTAGAGCAGGATCCGGTCGGGCAGGACCTCGACCCGCTCCCCCAGCCCGTCGAGCTTGCCGGCGAACGGCTCCTGCGACTCGGCGGCGAAGCGCAGCTCCACCACCTCACGGGTGGAGTGCTGCTCGATCAGCGCGCGGGGCGAGCCCTCGGCGACGATCCGCCCGCCGTCCATCACCACGAGGCGGTCGCAGAGCTGCTCCGCCTCGTCCATGTAGTGCGTGGTGAGAACCAGGGTGACGCCCTGCTGCTTCAGCCGGAACAGCCGCTCCCACACCAGGTGCCGGGCCTGCGGGTCGAGGCCGGTGGTCGGCTCGTCGAGCAGCACGATCTCCGGCTCGTTGACCAACGCGCGGGCGATGGTCAGCCGGCGCTTCATGCCACCGGAGAGCGGCTCGACCTTGCTGTCGGCGCGCTCGGTGAGCTGCACGAAGTCGAGCAGCTCCGCCGCGCGGGCGCGGGCCACCCGGCGCGGGATGCCGAAGTAGCGCGCGTAGGTGGTCAGGTTCTCCCGCACGGTCAGCTCGGGATCGAGGTTGTCGAGCTGGGGGCAGACGCCGAGGCGGGCCCGGATGGCCGGCCCGTCCCGGACCGGGTCCATGCCGAGGATGCGCAGCTCGCCGCCGGTGGGCGGGGAGGTGCAGCCGACCATCCGCATGGTGGAGGACTTGCCGGCGCCGTTGGGCCCGAGGAAGCCGAACGCCTCGCCGGAGCGCACCTCGACGTCGATGCCGTCGACGGCGGTGAAGTCGCCGAACCGCTTCACCAGCCCCCGAGCCTGGATGAGTGGTTGAGCCATGGTCACCCCGAAACCCTAGCGACCACCCCCGACACTCCCCACCGAGTTATCGGCCCACCCGATCGCTGACGGGTCAGCAATACGACACGCCGGCCGACGCATTGCCGAGCCGTCACCGATCATGGTCGGGGAACGACGGCGGAGGGGGGCATCGTGGCGGGACCGTCTCTTGGTCTGTGGCTCACCGAGCCGCTGACCCTCACTCAGCTCACCGGGACCGCGGTGCCGTGGCTGCGAACCTTCTGCCGGCCGGTGGAGGTCGACGCCGACGCGGTGGACTTCTGGGTCCGGGATGCCGGCCCGCTCCACCTGGGTCCGGTGGACCTCGACGGTGTGCCCCTGCGTCTCTGGATCGAGCGCGAGCCCTGGGCCGACGGCGACGACCTCGCCGTGCTGCCCCAGCCGCCTCGTCAGGAGCTGGGACTGTACGCCGGCTGCAACGACATCCTCGACCACCGGGTCCTGGGCGCGCTGGCCCTGGCGCTGGCCCGCCGCCTCGACGCGCTGGTCGACTTCGACGGGCTGCTCGCCACCGGGGGCCCATCGACCACAGCCACCCTGGAGGAGACGGCAGGCGAGGCACGGGCGGTGCTCGGGGCGCTGCCCGGACGCTTGTGGGAGGTCACCTACGACATGGCGACCGGGCACCGCTGGGCGTACCACGTGGGGGACGCGGAGTTCCTCGCCGCGTGGCTGCGGCATCCCCGCTTCCACCTGGTGAGCTGACCTCAGGCGTCGCCCGACGTCGTGGCGGTGCGGGCGGCGGCGACGAGGCGGTCGGTCTCCGCGAGGACCTCCGGGTCGTCGGCGGGCGTCCCCGGCTCGAAGCGCACCGTCCAGGTCACACCGTCCACCCCGGGCACGCGCCGCGCGGCGATCCGGCCGGCGCCACCGGGCACCGGGTGCTGCTGGGTGTACGCCACCGACCGGGTGACCCGGGCCCGCACCTGGTGCGGCAGCTCCCCCGGGTCGAGCAGGAGGTACGTCTCGGCCGGGCTGTCGGCCACCACCAGGTAGCCGTCGCGTTCGGCGATCCGCTCGGCGGGCGTGACGGTCAGCTCCCGGCCGGACCAGACGGCCTTGTGCACGTCGTGCCAACCCAGGCGGTGGCCCCGCCCGGGCAGCCAGAGACCGAGGTTGGTGGCCACCACCACCCCGTCACCCTCGCCGTTGCCGGCGGCGGCCCAGGCGAGCACCCGCTCGTCGGCCTGAAGCGGCGGACGATCGGCGGGCGGCAGCTTCGGTTTCCGGCCGAACAGTCCCATCTCAGAGCCCTCCCGCGGCCTGCTCCCGCAACGCTCGGGCGTGCTGCTCCAGGGACAGCAGCTCACCGAAGGCGGCGAAGTACTCGTCCTTGTTGTTGACCGGGTTGATCCGCTGGATCCGGGACTTCAGGTCCTTGATCCGGCTGGTCACCGAACCCCACTGGACGCGCGCCATGGTGATCGACACGTACCGCGGGTCGGGCTCGCCGTCGATCCGCAGCGGTTCCACGGCCAGTTCGCCGACGAGCGCCCGGGCGGCCAGGTCGGCGCAGGCGTCGCGGACCGACTCGATCCAGACCGCCCCGCCGGCAGCCGCCGCGGCTCCGCCCGCCGCGGCGATCGCCTCGCGGACCACCACGTGGACGGGGTGGCGGTAGTCCGGGGCCTCGACCGCGTCGAACATCGGCCCGGCCAGCACCGGCTCCTGCAACGCGAGCTTCAGCGCCTCCCGCTCGACCATCGCCTGCGGGCTGTCCACGACCGGCTCGGCGCGGGCCGGACGCGACGTGGCCTCGGCACCACGCCCGGACGGCGGGGCGTTGCCTGCGGCGAGCACCGCCCGCTGCACCGGCTCGATCTCCATGCCGAGGTCGCCGGCGAGCTTGCGGACGTACTCCGGGCGCTTCTCCCGGTCCTTGATCTTGGCCACCAGCGGCGCGGCCCGGCGCATCGCCTCCACCCGGCCGTCGACGGTGTCCAGGTCGTGGCGGCTGATGACGTGCCGCAGGGCGAAGTCGACCAGCGGCTCGCGGCGGGCGACCAGGTCGCGGACCGCCAGGTCGCCCTTGGCCAGGCGCAGCTCGCACGGGTCCATGTTGTCCGGGCTGACCGCGATGAAGGTACGCCCGACGAAGCGCTGGTCGTCGTCGAAGGCGCGCAGGGCGGCCTTCTGCCCGGCGGCGTCCCCGTCGAAGGTGAAGATGATCTCCCCGGCCACCGCGTCGGTGTCCATGAGCAGGCGGCGCAGCACCCCGATGTGGTCGGCGCCGAAGGCCGTGCCGCAGGTGGCCACGGCGGTGGGCACCCCGGCCAGGTGGCAGGCCATCACGTCGGTGTAGCCCTCGACGACCACGACCTTGCCCTGCTTCGCGATTTCCCGCTTGGCCTGGTCGATGCCGTAGAGGACGTGCGACTTCTTGTAGATCGGCGTCTCGGGGGTGTTCAGGTACTTCGGGCCGTCGTCGTCGTCGAAGAGCTTGCGGGCGCCGAAGCCGATCACGTCGCCGGTGAGGTCGCGGATCGGCCAGAGCAGCCGGCGGCGGAACCGGTCGATGAGGCTGCCCGAGCGGGCCGGGCGGGACAGCCCGGCGGTGACCAGCTCGTCGTGGGTGAAACCCTGCTGGCGCAGGTGCTTGGTCAGCAGGTCCCAGCCGTCCGGGGCGAACCCGCAGCCGTACCGCTCCGCGGCGGCCCGGTCGAAGCCGCGCTGGGCCAGGAACTCCCGCGCCGGACGGGCACCGGCCGTGGTGAGCTGCGCCCGGTAGAACTCGACGGCGGCGGCGTGCGCGGCGACGAGCCGCTGCCGCTGCCCCTGCTGGGGCCGGGCGCGCGGCGTGGTGTGGTCGGACTCGACGTAGCGCAGCTGGATGCCGGCGCGGGCCGCGAGCCGCTCGACCGAATCGATGAAGCTGAGGTGCTCGGCGTCCATCAGGAACTTGATCGCGTCGCCGCCGACCCCGCAGCCGAAGCAGTAGAAGACGTTGCGGGCCGGCGAGACGTTGAACGACGGGCTCTTCTCGTCGTGGAACGGGCACAGCCCCTTGAGGTTGCCGCCGCCGGCCGACCGGAGGGTCACCGTGTCGGAGATGACCTCCGCGATCGAGGTGCGCTCACGGACCAGCGCGACGTCCTCGTCCCGGATCCGCCCCGCCATGGTCGCCACCTCCTCGGCGTACATCCTGCCCTGCCGGACCGACGTTCCGCCGCGCGGGGACGCCGCGTGTGGCGGCCACCGCTACGCGGACGGTTCACCGGGGCCGGCGGCGGAGGTAGCGGCGGATCGGCGGCGGATCCTCCTCGTCGTACGACCGGGCCGCGCGTACGGCCTCCGCGAGGCCGTGGCGGCGGCCCGGCGGCGGCGGGTTGGCAGCCGGGTCCCGGGACATGTCCCGGAACAGCGCGACGGCCAGACCGAGCATCACCACCACGAACGGCAGCGCCACCAGGATCGTCGCCTGTTGCAGCGCCTCCAGTCCGCCCACCAGCAGCAGCACGGCGGCGACCGCGCCGATCAGCACGCCCCAGAGCACTACCAGGAGCCGGTGCGGGCGCAGCGCGCCGCGCGAGGTCAACGACCCGAGCACCAGCGACGCGGAGTCGGCGCTGGTCACGAAGTAGAGCGCGATCAGCACCATGGCCAGGACGCTGGTCAGACCGGCGAGCGGCAGGGCGTCGAGCAGACCGAAGAGGGCCTGCTCGGCGCCCGCGCCGGCGTCCGCCACCAGGTCCCGGGTGCCGGTGGCCTGGGCGCGCAGCGCGCTACCGCCAAGCACGGCGAACCAGATCGCGCTGGCGCCGCTGGGCACCAGCAGGACCCCGACCAGGAACTGCCGGACCGTGCGCCCCCGGGAGATGCGGGCGATGAACGTGCCGACGAAGGGCGCCCAGGAGATCCACCAGGCCCAGTAGAAGATGGTCCAGGAACCGAGCCACGCCGGGTCGGAGAAGGCGCCGGTCCGCGTGGACATGAAGATCAGGCTGCTGAGGTAGTCGCCGACGGCGGCGGGCAGCACCTCCAGCGTGTAGATGGTGGGCCCGACCACGAAGACGAAGAGCATCAGCAGCACCGCGAGCACCACGTTCGTCGTCGAGAGCCACTTGATCCCGCGATGTAGCCCGGAGAAGGCGGAGATCACGAAGGCGAGGGTGAGCGCGCCGATGACGACCAGCTCCACGGCGGTGCTGCCCGGGACACCGGCCACCAGGTCCAGTCCGGCGGCGACCTGGAGCGCCCCGAGCCCGAGACTGGTCGCCGAGCCGAAGACCGTGGCGAACACCGCCAGCAGGTCGATGGCCCGGCCGGCGGCGCCGTCGGCCCGGTCGCCGAGCAGCGGACGGAAGGCGGCGGAGATGCGGTTCTCCCGGCCCTTCCGGAAGGTCGAGTACGCCAGTGCGAGCGCCACCACGGCGTAGATCGCCCACGGGTGCAGGGCCCAGTGGAACAGGGTGTACTGCATCGCGGCGGCGCCGGCCGCACCGGTCTGCGGCTCCACGTTCACCGCCGGGGGTGGTGTCGCGTAGTGCTGGATGGGCTCGGCGACCGCGAAGAAGACCAGACCGATCCCCATGCCGGCGCTGAACATCATCGCGATCCAGGCCAGCGAGCTGAATTCCGGCTCGTCGTCGTCGGCGCCGAGCCGGATCCGCCCGAACCGGCTCGCCGCGATCACGACGGCCAGCACCAGGAAGGCGTCGGCGGCCACCACGAAGAACCACCCGAAGGTGTCGATCGTCCAGGCCAGGCCGGACTCACCGACGCCGGCGAGCGAGCGCCGGGCGAGGACGCCCCAGGCCACGACGGCCAGCACGCCACCGACACCCAGCACCAGCACCGTCCGGTCGACGGATCCCTCCGGGCGGTCCGCCCGTTCCCGCAGCTGCTCGCTCATCGTCACCCCCAGCCCATCCTGCGGGGCGACGGGAGGACACGAAGCGGTTCCGCCGAAGGCCACCTCTTGCGGTGGGCGGCTAGCCTCGTGCCGCGCCGTTGACGATCGAGGGAGACGCCGGATGACCGACGAACCGGATGTGCCGCTGACCATCGCCCTCGCCGAGTACGAGCACCTCCGCGAGGCGGGCCGGGCGGTCCAGGACCGGTCCAATGCCCGCTTCACGTTCTTCCTGGCCGTCTCCTCCGCTTCGGCCGCCGCGGCGGCGGGTCTGGTGACGGCCGGTGGGGCGCTGCCCCGGGCGGCGCTGCTGAGCGCGCTGGGCACCCTGGTGCTGCTGCTCGGCCTCGCGGTGTTCGCGCGTCAGGTGGAGCTCAACGACCGGGGCCGTCGGTACGCGGTCGCGGCCACCACCCTGCGCACGTACCTGACCCGGCGGTCGCCGGACCTGGCGCCGTACGTGCTGCTGCCCACGCTCGACGACCCCGGCCCGTTCGCGCCGGAGCCGTTCCGGCGGCACTGGTTCAGCGATCTCGTCGGGCAGGCCGGGACGGTGGGCGTGATCAACAGCGTGCTGGTCGCCGTCGGGGCCGGCTTCGCCGGCTCGTCCGTCGCCCCGTCCGCCGTGGCGGCGCCGGGCGCGGTGCTGGTCTTCGGGCTCGTCGCCGCCGCCCACGTGGCGGTGGTCCGCCGCCGGGTCGCCCGCTCGGCCCGGCACACCGGTGTGGTCCTGGCGCAGCGGGCCGAGTTGGCTGGGCGATCCGCGATTGGTCGCGAGGTCGCCGACGTGCACGCCGCCCGGCTCTGACCTCAGGCCGGCAGGGCGGCGGTCTCCTCGGCCTCGACCTGCCGGTTCCAGTCCTGCTTGGTGGCGCGCCAGCCCTCGTCGTCCAGGCCCCGCCGCCAGTACCCCGAGATGGAGAGCCGCTCGCGCGGCACGCCCCGCTCCACCCGCAGCAGCCGGCGCAGCTCCTTGACGAAGGTCGCCTCGCCGTGCACGAACGCGTGCACGTCACCGGCGGAGAAGTCCAGCTCGCGAACCGCCTCGACGAGGGCCTCGCCGACCGGGCGGGCGCCGCGGTGCAGCCAGGTCAGCCGTACCGCGCCGGGGCTGGGCAGGGGCTGCTCGTCGGCCGGTCCGTCGACCTCGACCAGCGCCACGGCCGGCGCGCCGGCGGGGAGACGTTCCAGGGCGGCGGCGATGGCCGGCAGGGCGCTCTCGTCGCCGACCAGCAGGTGCCAGTCGGCGTCGGGGCTCGGGGCGTACGCGCCGCCGGGCCGGGTGAAGTGCACCTCGTCGCCGGGGCGCAGCGCGGCTGCCCAGGGTCCGGCGAGCCCCTCGTCGCCGTGGTGCACCACGTCGACGGTCATCTCGGCGGCCAGCGGGTCGAAGGCCCGCACGGTGTACGCGCGCAGCCGGGGCCAGTGCGCGGGCGGCAGGTCACGACGGATCGCCGCGAGGTCCATCGGGGCCGGGTAGTCGACCCCCGGCACCGGGAAGACGATCTTGATGTAGTGGTCGGTGAACTCGCCGACCGGCAGGCCGACCAGTTCCGCACCACCCAGCACGAGCCGGATCACGTGCGGGGTGGGCCGCTCGGTGCGTACCACCCGGGCGGTCGTGATCTTCTTCGGGCGCTCCGTCATGCTGGTTAGGCTAGCCTAAGTTGCTGGTCGGGGCCATCGGCGGGCGCCCCACCCCCGACGAGGCGGGCGTGCCAGGCCACGGCGGCCGGGTCGGTGAGCGAGGCGACCTGGTCGATCACCACCCTCAGCCGGGCACCGTCGTCGGTCGCCTCCCGCCACAGCGGGGCGAAGACCTCGTCCAGTCCGTCCGGCGCCCGGTCCGCCAGCACGTCGACCAGCCCGGCCAGGATCTCCCGCTGCCGCTCGTAGCGTCCACGGGCGCCGGGGCGCCGCATCACGTACCGCAGGGCGATGCCCTTGAGCAGGGCGCAGCGCGCCCGGATCTCCCTCGGCACCACCAGGTCGGCGACGTACCGGCGGTGCGGGCCGGGACCGAAGTCCGCCTCGGTGGCGGCCACCACGTCGGTGACGAAGCGGCCGGTGAGCACGCTGGTGGTCGTCTTCAGCGCGGCCTGCGCCCGGTGGCTGCCGTCGTACCCGGCGAGCGGGGCGAGCACCGGGTCGGCGAGCAGGTCGAGCAGCACCGCGCCGAGGTCGGCCGGGGACTCGCCGGAGTAGGTGGCGGCCACGTCGGCGCAGAGCGCCGCCCGCTCGTCCGGGTCGGTGAGCAGGGGACCGAGCGAGACGTACCCGCCGTGGATGCCGTCCTCGACGTCGTGCACCGAGTACGCCACGTCGTCGGCCCAGTCCATCACCTGGGCCTCCAGGCAGCGCCGCCGGCCGGCGGGCGCGCCGGCCCGCAGCCAGGTGAAGACCGGCAGGTCGTCGGCGTACGCCCCGAACTTCCGCTCCCCCGGCTGACGCGACCAGGGGTACTTGCTGACCGCGTCGAGCGACGCCCGGGTGAGGTTGAGCCCCGCGGAGGCGCCGTCCGGCGCGAGCACCTTGGCCTCCAGGCGGGTGAGCACACGAAGGGTCTGCGCGTTGCCCTCGAAGCCGCCGCAGGAGGCGGCGAGGGCGTCCAGCGCGTCCTCGCCGTTGTGCCCGAACGGTGGGTGACCCAGGTCGTGGGCGAGCCCGGCGGTGTCCACCAGGTCCGGGTCACAGCCCAGCCGGGCGCCCATCTCCCGGGCGATCTGCGCGACCTCCAGCGAGTGGGTCAGCCGCGTACGCAGGAAGTCGTCGGTGCCGGCGGTGTGCACCTGGGTCTTGGCGGCGAGCCGCCGGAACGCCGCGGAGTGCAGCACCCGGGCCCGGTCCCGCTCGTACGGCGAGCGGCCGTGGCCGGTGTCCTTCGGCGGCTCGGCGACCCACCGGTCGGCGTCCGGGTCAGCGGGCCGGAGGGTCAATCCCCACGCTGCCGCAGGACGCAGAACTCGTTGCCCTCGGGGTCGGCGAGCACCGTCCACCCCACGCTGCCCTGGCCGATGTCGACGTGCCGGGCGCCCATGTCCACCAGCCGCTCCACCTCGGCCTCCTGGTCGTCGGGGCGCAGGTCGAGGTGGAGCCGGTTCTTGCCCTCCTTGCCGGCGACCACCGGCACGAAGACGAGGCCGGGCAGGCGGTCGGCGGCCGGGCGGATCTCGACCTCGTCCGGCTTCTCGGTGACCACCTGGTAGCCGAGCGCCTCGGCCCACCAGCGGGCCAGTCGGGCCGGGTCTTGGGCGTCCACGGTCAGGCTCTCCCAGGCGCTGCTCATGCCGTCAGGTTACGCCGGACGGGTGTGACCGGCGCGCCGGCGCCGCGCCGGCCGACGGCGTCCGGGCGACTGACAACCCACCGTTCAGTCGGGAGTTGTCGCCCGATCGCCGAGGGTTACGGGCTCGCCAGCCGACATGGCGGCCGGTAACGTTCCCGGCGCGCATCGTCACCAACCTGGGAAGCCCGACCGGTGGGAGAGGGAACGCTCGTGGACGTGGACACCATGGTGGGAACGGAGCTGCGCAGGCTGCGCCGACGCCGCCCGGAGGTTGCCGGGAGCGTGCTGGCCGGCACCGACGGCCTGCTCATCTCCAGCGACCTGCCGGCGACCGACGCCACCCACCTCGCCGCGCTGGCGGCGGCCAGCTTCGGGCTGGGCCACCGGGTGGCCGACACCGTCCGGCAGGGCGGCTTCCGGGAGTCGGTGGTCCGCACCGACGCGGGGGCCGTGGTGACCTACCCGGCCGGCCGCAACGCCCTGCTGACCCTGGTCACCACACCGGAGACCGATCTGGAGTCGCTGCACGACGACGCCCGGGCCGTGGCGTCCCGGGCCGGCTCCGCACTCGACCGGGGCACCGGGC
Organism: Micromonospora sp. NPDC049799; assembly: GCF_040656655.1. Taxonomy (NCBI): domain Bacteria; kingdom Bacillati; phylum Actinomycetota; class Actinomycetes; order Micromonosporales; family Micromonosporaceae; genus Micromonospora; species Micromonospora sp. NPDC049799. Next base: position 1,003 of record NZ_JBFAMU010000047.1, on the reverse strand, counting down.
GGGTCGGGGCGACGCCGTTGCCGGAGGCCCACGCCACGCTGGCGGTTCGCACGCCGATGGCGAGCCTCCCCCGCCGGGACGCCGCACCGGGCCGGGTGCTGCCGGACTCGGCGATCGTCGCCGCCGCCGAACTGGACCCGAAGGACGAGAAGACCCTGCTCACGCTCCCCGGCTTCGGTGGCCGGTCGGTCCGCCGGCTGGCCCGCACCTGGCTGGCCGCGCTGGACGACGCCCGGCAGTTGCCGGACGACGCGCTGCCGGTCGCGCCGGCGGTGGAGGGTCCCCCACCGCCGCACCGCTGGGCCGAGCGGGATCCGGTGGCGGCGGCCCGGCTGGCCCGGTGCCGGGAGGTGGTGGTCCGCATCGCGGGTTCCCACGACCTGCCGGCGGAGAACCTGATCACCCCGGACTCGATCCGCCGGTTGGCCTGGGTGCCGCCGGAGGAGGTGACCGAGGAGACGGTGGCCGAGACCCTGCGGGGCTTCGGTGCCCGCGAGTGGCAGATCGGCCTGCTGAAGGCCGACCTGACCGGCGCCCTCCACGACCCTCTCCCCGCCACCACCCCGACCCACCCGGGTTGATCATGAAGTTGTCGTCCCCGCCCGGCGCGCCGCGACAACATGCTCATGATCGACATGAAGGGGGGCCGTGCGGCGGTGAGAATGTGTCCCGTGCCACACGGGGCCTGCTGACGCGAGTAGTTACCCGCGAGTAGCATCCGGGGGAACACGCCCGTGCAGGCGACCTCATCCGAGCCGTGGTGCCGCCTGTCGGCGCGGTGGCCGGATGATGGTCGAAGAGGAGGCTCAAGTGCCCCGTGAAGTCCGGGATGTCGTCTTCGTCGACGGCGTCCGCACCCCGTTCGGCAAGGCGGGTGGGATGTACTCCAACACCCGCGCCGACGACCTGGTGATCCGCTGCATCCGTGAACTGCTGCGCCGTAACCCGCAGCTGCCGCCGGAGCGGGTCGAGGAGGTGGCCATCGCCGCCACCACCCAGATCG
>NZ_JBFAMU010000046.1:0-20601 GCF_040656655.1 Micromonospora sp. NPDC049799 | reverse complement strand
GAGCGGAGGTACGCCCGCTCGTGGCGCCCGGCGCGAAACGGCGCCGGCCCGGACGTGGAGGTTCCCCCCACCCGTCAGGGCCGGCGCCGCCGTGGTGCCGGTCAGCGCACGCCGCAGTCCGGCGCGGACCAACTGGTCGTGTTGGAGGTGCGGTCCCGGTCGTTCTCCCGCCGGGAGTCCACGTGCACGTGGTCGTCGTGGTCCGGCGAGCCCGGGCCGTAGATGCCGCTGAACCCGCGGTTGCGCGCGTCCCGGGCGACGTCGCACAGCGACCGGCTCCGGGAGACCACGTCGGCGGCGTTGCCGTAGAGGTGCTGGCTGTCGGACGCGCCCCCGACCTGGTTGTTGCAGGCCCGGCTGCGGAAGCCGCTGGTCACGTAGAGGGGCCGGTCGCCGAGGCCCTTGCGCATCGCCTCCAGTTTCCACATGGTGCGCAGGGCGTTCTGCCGGGTCTCGGCGGCCGACAGCGGCCCGCCGGTCCAACCGCCCCGCCCGCAGCCGTCGTCCAGCTCGGTCCAGCTGAAGTGCCGGGGCGTGCAGTCGTTGTCCTGGAGCTCGTACAGCTTGGCGTAGGTCTGCGGCCCGGCGACACCGTCGACCCGGATCCCGTACGCGGACTGGAACCGCCGGATCGCGGCGGCGGTCTTCGGGCCGTAGATGCCGTCGTTCTCCACGATGTCGCGGTAGCCGGCCCATCCGGCGACCCGGATCTGGAGCTGACGGACGTCACTGCCGGAGCGCCCCTGGTAGAGGTTGCGGGTCCACGTGTAGCAGCCGTCGGCATGGGCCGCTGGCGCCGCGACCACGGTGGCGATCGCGGCTCCCGGCAGGGCCAGGGCCAATGCGACAACCGCCCGTTTCAAGGTGTGTACGCGCACAGAAGTCCTCCCGATTGGAGAGCGAATGGGGTGGCCTTCGGGACATCGACCGGGACGTCCCGCCTTTTCCACCTTGGCACCCGGACAGGCGATTGGTGGCAATTAACGAGAATTGTCCTCACGAACTGCGGTTCCTGAGCCCAGCCTGTGAATTACCCCCATTTGCGAAACACCCATTCATCGCCGAACGGCACCAGAAAAGCGTCAACGACACCGAACGTCGCAGCGGGTCGCACCGAGGGTCATGTTCCCGGGACCGGGACAGCCGGTAACGTCAGCGCCGGCGGACGGGGAGGGGGCGGCGTGGCGCGCGGTGGGGTCTTCTGCGTCGAGGGTCAGTGGCACCGCGACCTGAACGAGCGTGGGTCCGTCCTGCCGACGCTGGAACTCCTCGAACGGCTGGGGAAGATCCGCTTCATCCACAAGGACGCGGCCACCCGCGACGAGTTGTTCTATTTCCTCGACCGCTGGCTGCTCAAGCAGTACGCCGACTACCGGGTGGGCTTCTTCGCCATGCACGGCGAGCCCAGCCGTCTCTGCCTGACCGACTGGGAATCGGTGGAGATCGCCGAGGTCGCCGAGTTGATGGCCGGCCGGTGCGAGGGCCGGCGGCTCTATTTCGGCAGCTGCTCGGTGCTGCGCGCCTCCGACGCCGTGCTCCGGGACTTCCTCGACGCCACCGGAGCGGCGCTGATCTGCGGTTTCACCCGCGAGGTCGACTGGGTCGAGTCGGCCGCGTTCGAGACCGTGCTGCTCGACGTGCTGGCCAACGGGCAGCGGCACAACGCCGCGGAGCTGCGGATGGGCTCGGCGCACTGGGCGCCGCTGGCGTCGTACCTCGGCTTCCGGGTGATCTACGCCAACGGCCGCGCGTGGCGGCCGCCCGCCCGCCCCCGGGTCCCCGCCCAGCCCACCGCCGCGCGGCCCGTCGCCCGCCCGCGCTGACCCCCCGGTCCGTCGTGCCGGCCCCGGCCGATCAGTACGCGACGGTGAAGCGCGTGTTCCGGTGCTGCGGGTTCTCGATCTCGTCGACGACCGCCACCGCCAGGTCCTCGTACGTCAGCACCGAGCGGCCCTCGTGGTCGGTGACCGGCTCGTCGCCGCCCACGCGGTACTGCCCGGTCCGCTCGCCAGGATGGAACTCCACCGGCGGCGGGGTGAGGTACGTCCAGCTCACCCCGTCCGAGGAGGAGCGGTAGAAGTTGAGGGCGTCGGCCTGGCCCAGCGCCGCGTCGCGGTACTCCTCGGGGAAGTCCGGCTCGTCGAGGAACCGGGTCCCCTTCCGCGTCAGCAGGGTCGCCCCGCCGCCCACGTGGATGATCCGGGGCGCCGCCGGCATGTCGCGCAGCGCCCCGACCAGGGCCCGCGCGGCGTCGAGCCACAGGCTGCGCCCGCCGCCGCCGATGGCGACCACGAGGGCGTCCGCGTCCGGCGCCACCTCCCGCACCCTCTGCTCACTGGTGGCGTCCCCGGTGACCACGCGGACCCCCGCCGGCAGGTACGAGGTGGCCTCGGGCCGGCGGACCGCCGCGGTCACCCGGTGACCCCGGTCGAACGCCTCGGTGGTGATCCGCGAGCCGGCCGTTCCGCCCGCCCCGAACACGACGATGTTGCTCACGACCCCAGGCTAGGGACCGGGTCCGCCGCGCGCGGTGGGAACCGGCGATCCCGGACCGGTCTACTCGACCAGGGCCGAGTAGACCAGCTGGCGCAGCTGCGACCGGATCGGCCAGGTGCTCGACGGCAGCAACTGGGTGAAGAAGAGCGCGGTGATCTCCTCGGCCGGGTCCACCCAGAACGCGGTGCTCGCCACCCCACCCCAGTAGTACTCGCCGACGCTGCTCGGCACCCGGCTGGGGATCGGGTCGTCCACCACCGCGAAGCCGAGCCCGAACCCGATGCCCTCCAGGGTGGTCTCGGCGAACCCGCCGGTGGAGAGGGTGTCCAGGTCCTGCCCGCCGGGCAGGTGGTTGCGGGTCATGAAACGCACCGTGCGGGGCCCGAGCAGGCGTACGGCGTCCAGCTCACCGCCGCGCAGCAGCATCTGCGTGAACCGGTGGTAGTCGCCGGCGGAGGAGACCAGGCCGCCGCCGCCGGAGAGCAGGGCCGGCTTCTCGTACGCCAGGGCGCCGAGCTTGTCGTAGCGCATCGCGCGCCCGGTGCGGGGATCCGGGGCGTAGAGCGCGCCCAGCCGGTCGGCGTCGTCGCCCTGCACCCACCAGTGCGTGTCGGTCATGCCCAGCGGGCGGAGGATCCGGTCGGTGAAGAACGCGTCCAGGCTCTGCCCGGAGACCACCTCGACGAGCCGGCCGAGCACGTCGGTGGCGACCGAGTAGCCCCACGCGGTGCCCGGCTGGAACAGCAGCGGCAGCTCACCGAAGGCCGCGCAGGCGGTGGCCAGGTCGACGTCCGACGGCGGGTAGAGGTCGTAGCCGGCGGCCCGGTACAGGCCGTCGACCACCGAGGTCTGCATGAAGCCGTACGTCAGGCCGGCGGTGTGGGTGAGCAGGTGCCACACCCGGATCGGCTCGAGCGCCGGCACCGTGTACGGCTTGAGCGTCGAACCCTTGGAGTAGACCCGCAGGTCGGCGAACTCCGGCAGCCAGCGGCTGATCGGGTCGGTCAGCTCGAACCGGCCCTCCTCCCAGAGCAGCATCGCGGCGACCGACGTGACCGGCTTGGTCATCGAGTAGATCCGCCAGAGCGTGTCCGCCTCGACCGGCAGGTCCTTCTCCGCGTCGCGCCGCCCGTACGTGCCGGAGTGGGCGACCTCGCCCCGTCGGGTGACCACCACCTGGAAGCCGGGGAGCCGGCCGTCGTCGACGTAGCGGCCGAAGTGCTCGTCGATCCGCGCGAGCCGCGCGGGGTCGAAGCCGATCTGGTCCGGGTCGATGGTGCGTGCCACGCTCACATCCGCGAACCTACCGGCCGGTACGCCGGTACGGGAAGAGCGTCTGTCACAGCCGGGCCCTAGCCTGGACCGATGCCGGAGCTGACCGAGGACGCCACCTTCCGCCACGAGGACTGGTACGCCGAGGAACTGACCGACCGGCACTTCGTCGACTGCGAGTTCTTCGAGGTGGACCTGACGGAGGCGGTCACCCGGGGCGCGAGCTTCACCGGATGCACCTTCGGCAACGTCCGGTTCAACGCCTCGCGGCACGTCGACTCGGCCTTCACGCGGTGCGTGTTCCGGCGCTGCAACTTCTTCGAGGCCGAGTTCACCGGCTGCAAGCTGGTGGGCAGCACGTTCGACCAGTGCGACCTGCGTCCGCTGGCCGTCGACGGCGGCGACTGGTCGTTCGTGGCGTTGCCGGGGGCCGACCTGCGCGGGGTCCGCTTCACCGGGGTCCGGATGCGCGAGGTGGACCTGACCGGGGCCAACCTGACCGGTGCCACGGTCACCGGGGTGGACCTGTCCGCCGCGCAGCTGCACCAGGCCAAGCTCGGTGACGCCGACCTGCGCGGCAGCGACCTGACGGCGCTCGACCCGACGGCGGTGGAGCGGGCGGGTGCGCTCATCGACGCCGAGCAGGCGGTGGTGATCGCCCAGGCGCTCGGCTTCCGGCTCGGCTGATACCCGCCGGGGGAATGACTGGTGCGACCCGAAAAGACAGGCCAACGGCCTTATATTCCGCCTATGGGACATCAGGCGACGGCGGGAGGTGACCGCTACCGGTCGCTGCGGTGGTTCAACGTGGTCGTCGGCCTGCTCCTGGCCGCCGAGGGGCTGTGGATGTGGGCGGCCAGCAACGGGCTGGAACTGCCGGTCACCGCCTCCTACCTGACCGCCGACCCAGTGACCCTGCGGGACGGCACCGCGCCGGAGACCGCCTTCCGGATCCCGATCGGCCCGGCGGTGGCGGTCTTCCTGCTGCTCGCCGCGCTCGACCACTTCCTGGTCGCGGCACCCGGTATCCACCGCTGGTACGAGCGGAACCTCGACCGCCGGGCCAACTACGCCCGGTGGATCGAGTACTCCGTCAGCGCCTCGATCATGATCGTCCTGATCGGACTGTTCGTCGGCATCCGTGACCTGGCCGCGGTGATCGGCATCTTCGCCGCGAACACCGCCATGATCCTGTTCGGCCTGCTGATGGAACGACAGCAGGCACCCGGTCGGGCGGACTGGAGCGGGTTCTGGTTCGGAACGCTCGTCGGGCTGGCCCCGTGGGTCGCCATCGCCATCTACGTCGCGCAGCCGGCGGAGATCCCCGGTTTCGTGTGGGCGATCATCATCGTGCAGTTCCTGCTCTTCGCCAGCTTCGCCGTCAACATGGCGTTGCAGTACGCCGAGCGCGGCCGGTGGCGCGACTATCGTTACGGCGAGATCTCGTACATCCTGCTCAGTGTGGGTGCGAAATCGGCACTGGCCTGGTTGATCTACGCCAACGTACTGCGGACCTGACGCGGCGCGGTCGGGGGCCGAGGTGAGCCGGTTCGGCCGCCGCATGACGTACGGGTAGATTCCGCTCGGTAACGAACAGGACACGCCGCCGCGTTCCGGTCTGGCGGAAAAGTCCGGTCCGTGCCAACGTGAAACCCCTCACAACGGACGTCACGTCGCCGGGTTGGAGACGGCCGGCGGGGAGTGGAGAGCGGGTGGCGGAGGATGGTGTCACGCGTGCGGGCGGTGGCACGGCTCGCCGGGGCCGGCGGGGCGATGCCCCGGCGACACACCCGGGTCGGACCCGCAGCGACTCTCGGCGGCTGGTTCGCGCTCGCCAGCGCCGCCGGTGGGCCGTCGAAGGGGTGATCGTCCTCGCCTGCCTGGGCGCGTTCGTCGCGTACATCAGTGCGGAGTCGGAGTCCGATCCGGACGGCCCGGCGGGTCCCGGCGGCGTCCCCGCCGGGGTGGCCCGGCCGAGCGCCTTCCCGGGCGCCGACGGTCGGGACCCCGGGACCGCCCAGGTCTCACCCGGCCTGCGCCCCCGGGAACGCCCGCCGAGCCCCACGCCCGCGTCGCCATCGCCCTCGCCGTCCCCGGCGGCACCTCCGGTGCTCTCCGTGGCCCGCACCGACGTGCCCGACGAGGTCGACCTGTCCGCGGTCGGTTCGCGGGACTGGGTCCACTGGGGCCTGCGCGGCGGCGACTCCTCGGTCCGCAAGCGCGACGGCTCCGGCGAGATCCGCGACGAGGGCGGCGCCGGTGACCGCGACGACTGGGACGTCAATCAGGAGATGTTCCGGTGGCGTGGCGGCACCCCCGTCGAGTCGTCCGACGGCACACCGGTCGGCGTCCACACCTGTGGCGCCGGCAGCGAATTCGCGCTCGCCGTGGCGGGCGACGGGGAACTGCGCACGGTCCACCTCTACGCCGGGATCTGGATGGCGAAGGGCCGGCTGGACGCCCGGCTCTCCACCGGCGGCCCGACCCGCACCCTGTGGATGGAGGACCCGCACACCAGCCAGTCCGCCGACTTCACCATCCGGTTCCAGGCCCCGCCCGGTGCCCGGCTGATTCTCCGGTGGACGGCCGAGGAGGTCTTCACCGACGACTGCGGCAGCGTCGGCATCCAGGCCCTCGCGCTGGCTTGACCGGCGGCGGTGGGGCGGCCACGGCGGTCGTCGTTCCGCCGGTGGGCGGACGCGGCCGGGAGTAGCGTGGGGCCGACGTGACAGGTGACGATCCGGGAGGACCCGTGACGGCGAGCGAGCAGGTGGTGGACAGCCCGCAGGGTTGGGTGGCCGACCACATTCGACGGTACGTCGAAACCGACGGCGCCGAGGGACACGAATGGCGGCCGGGCGTCTTCACGCTCCTGCTGACGACCCGGGGCCGACGCAGCGGCGCCCTGCGGCGCACCGCGCTCATCTACGGCCGCGACGGTGACGCCTACCTGGTGGTCGCCTCCCAGGGCGGCGATCCGAAGCACCCCGCCTGGTACCTGAACCTCGTCGACGAGCCGCAGGTCGAGGTGCAGGTGGGCGCGGAGCGGTTCACCGCGCGGGCGCGTACCGCCACCGCCGAGGAGAAGCCGCGGATGTGGGCCGAGATGACCGGCATCTGGCCGGCGTACGACGACTACCAGGCGAAGACCGATCGGGAGATCCCGGTGGTGGTGCTGGAACGCGCCTGACGACACCGACACGGCCGGCCACGCGGAACCGCGCGGCCGGCCGCCGGCGTCTCAGCAGGCGACGGGCTTCACCCAGGAGCACTCCCGGTCCTCCGGGGCCGGCGGTGCCTCGGCCACCGTCGGGGGCGCGACCCGCGCCGCACTCACGCTCTTCTCGGTGTACGCGGACAGCGCCACCGCGATCTGGTCCTCCAGCCCCCGCACCGACGAGGCGAGGTGGTTGTTGAGCAGGACCGAGAACGCCAGCAGCCGCCCGTCGGCGTCGGTCACGTAGCCGGAGAGGGCGGACACCCCGGTCAGGCTGCCGGTCTTGGCGTGCACGTTCCCCTCCGCCGGGGTGCCGCGCATGCGGCTGCGCAGCGTCCCGCCCTCCAGGCGGTCCGGGTCCCCGGCGATCGGCAGCGCCGCGTACCAGGTGTCGAACCACGGCTCGGCGCGGACCGCGGTGAGCAGGTCCACGACCTCGCCGGCCGGTACCAGGTTGCGGCGGGACAGGCCGGAGCCGTCGCGCTGGCGGTAGGTGGCCGGGTCCATGCCGGCGCCCGTCACGTAGCCGGTGATCGCCGCCACCCCGGCCGGCCAGGTGCCGGAGCCGGCCAGCACGCGCCCGATCTCCTTGGTCAGCACCTCGGCGTGCCCGTTGTTGGAGAGCTTGAGGAACGGCACCATCAACTCGGCGAGGGTCATCGAGTCGTGCCGGGCCACCTCGGTCGCCCCGGCGGGCGTGGGCCGGCCGAGGACCGTACGCCCCAGCACCCGGACGCCGTGGCGGCGCAGCGCGGAGCGGAAGACGTCGGCCGCGTACCCGGTGGGTTCCCAGACCGTGACCCAGTCGCTGGCCGGCGCGTCCCCGACGGCGATCTGGCCGGTGACCACGACGGTGTTGCTGCCGTGCGCGCGCTCGATGGAGATCGTGGTCTCCCCGTCGGCCACCGTGACGGCGCGGTTGTCGATGCGGACGTAGCCGGTGGCCGGGGTGGTGGTGACCACCGGCGGCGCGCCGGGGGTGGCGGCGGGCGCCGCTCCGACGATGACCGTGCCGGCGTCGTAGTCGGTGTCGGGCGCGACGGTCAGCGCGGAGACCTGCGCAGCGTAGTAATAGGGTTCGTCGTCCCAGGTCCAGTCCGGACCGAGCCGGGTGTCGTCGTAGCGGGTGTCGTCGGCGACCAGGTCGCCGGTGACCACCCGGACGCCCCGCGCGGCCACCTCGGCGGCGAGTGCGTCGTAGTCCGCGGCGAGCATGGTCGGGTCGCCGCCGCCGCGCAGGTGGAGGTCGCCGGCGACGACGCCGGCCCGGCGCGTGCCGCTGGTGTGCACGTCGGTGCGGAAGCGGTGGCCGGGGCCGAGCAGTTCCAGCGCGGCGGCCGAGGTCAGCAGTTTGGTGTTGGAGGCCGGGATCAGCCGGCGGTCACCGTTGCGGTCGTAGAGCGTCGCACCGCTGGCGACGTCCCGGACCACGACGGCGGCCTGCGCCCCGGTCAGGCGGGAGTCGGCGAGGATCGCGTCGATGGTGGCGTTCAGCCGGGTCGCGGCGGGGGTAGGCGACTCGGCGGTGGCGGTGGGCGCGCCGGCCGTGGCCGCGACGGCGACCAGCGCCGCGAGCGCGAGCGTCCGGGGAAAGAGACGACGATGCATGGGCTGATGCTGCCACGGAGGTTATCTGCCGTGAAGTGCTGAGGACCGAAAGATTTCTTCATATCGGTGCCGCTACCACACCGGACGAGCGTCCGGCGGCGCCTTGAGGCGGCGTCACCCGATCGGGGCTGCACTGACGGCGGTCTATTTGACGGATGTCCCGGCAGGGGGCAACGTGGGTCGTGACGGGCCCCGTGTGTGCCCCTCCCTGCGGCGGCGGTGCCCGCTCGCCCCTCCCATCGCCTCCGACGTGCAGTCGTCGGCGGGCCGGTCCCGGTCCGCGTCGCGAACCCGAGAATCCACGAGGAGTTCCGCATGCTCACCATGACCGACAACGCCGTGATGGTCATCCGTGACCTCGCCAACCAGCAGGACGTCGCCACCGACGGCGGGGTACGCATCGCCGCCGACACGGAAGCCGGCTCGCTCACCGTCGAGCTGGTCGAGGAGCCGGTGGAGGGCGACCACGTGGTGGACAACCAGGGTGCCCGGATCTTCCTCGACTCCGACGCCGCCGAACTGCTCGGGGACGCCTCGGTGGACGCGACCGTCGACGACGAGGGCGTGGTCCAGTTCGGTTTCACCGAGAAGCAGTGACGCCGGGTCAACCCGCCCGGCGGGCCGTACCGCCCCGGTGCGGCCGGCCGGCGCGGCCCGCTGCCTGATCATCCCGCCAGGCTCCCGGGTCGGAGTCCGGGGCGGCGCCCCGGAGGGCGCTGAGCACGTGCGCCAGGTGGTGCGACGTGCTCCACGCGACCCAGTTGGCGGGTGAGCCGGCACCGGCCGACCGCCGGGCCCGCCGGAGGATCTCGTGGTCGCCCCAGGAGTAGGCGGCTCCGGTCACCGGCCACTGGGGCGCGGACACCAGCGTGCGACACAGGTCGGCGAACCGGTCGTCACCCCGGCCGCCCCGCCGGGACCAGCGGTACACCCACCAGGCCCCGTCGGCGGTGTAGCAGATCGTGGGCAGCCGGTCGTTCGGCTGGTCGTCGCCGCGCAGGGCCGGACCGACGCCGTAGTCGCCGTAGCCGACGCCCAGACCGGCCAGCTCCCGCCAGAGCAGCCAGTCCCAGCGGTCGAGGCGTACCGGCTCGTCGGTGGGGAGGCGGGACAGGTTCGTGGGCATCCCGCCCGCCGCCACGCTGACCGAGCGCCATGCGTGCCGGCGGGCCCAGTCCAGCAACCGCCGGACCCGGGGGCCGGTGGTGCGCACGTCCGCCGGGCAGCACACGTCACCGGCGTCGACCAGCAGGTCGCACTGCTCCGGCAGGAGCCGGGTGAGCCGCCAGATCCGCTCCGCGGCGGTCGTGGCGGCGTCCGGCCCCGACCGGTCGACCGCGAGTCGCAGCCGGACCACCGCCCGGTGGGCGTGGGCCCGGGCCGCCGCGCCGTGCGTCACGAGGCGCCGGTCGCTGTCCGTGAAACCGAGGACCGGCACCAGCGGTACGTCCCAGCGGACCAGTTCCGTCTCCGGCCCGTCGGGCAGGGCGGTGACCTCGACCGCCGGCACCAGTCCGCTGGGCAGGCGTCCGAGGACGTCCAGGGTGTGTGAGTCGAGGACGGACAGGTCGATGACCGGGGCGAGCAACGGCGCGAGCGAGCCGTCGAGGTGGCTGAGCGCCTCCAGCTCGCCGCGCCGGTTGGCGAGAATGGGGCGGTAGACCGGTTCCGCCACCCGGCCCCCGTGGGCGGGCACCATACCTCAGCCTAGCGACGTATCGGTGTCCGTCGTGGGGCCGTTGCCGACAGAGGGAATCCCGGCCCAGGTCAGCGGGGGTGTACGACGCTGCCACTGTCCTTGATCGGACAGTTCGCCGGGTGGTTGTCCAGTCGGTCCGCGACATACGTTCGATCACAAAGGGGTGCTGATCGCCGCTGATCCCCCTGAGCCCCCACAAACGACCTCATCGCCGCCGCGTACGGATGGCCACGAGGGGAAGGATCGCCATGCCCAGCACCAGATCCCGGCGGCGGTCGACGGCCCAACCCGATCCGGGACCCGAGGCCACCGCCCGCGCCGACGCGGAGGTCACCACCTGCCCGTCCACCGGCCTGCCCCCCACCGCCCGGGTCCTGTTCGCGGTGGTCAACGCCGACGGCGCCCTGGTCCGGGGCCTCGGCGCGGCCGTCGCCGACCGGCTCGCCACCGGGATGTACCAGGTCGTCTTCGACCAGGACGTGACGGCGGCCGGATACGTCGGCACGCTCGGCCTGCCCGGCAGCGCCGGTGTCGCGCCGTGCGGCGAGGTCACCGTCGCCGGACGCACCGGCATCCCCAACGCGGTCTTCGTCTGCACGTACGCCGTCGACGGGACACCCACCGACCGGCCGTTCCACCTGGCGGTGCTGACCTGAGCACCGCGGCGCCGGCCCGGACACGAGCGCACGGCGCCGCCCGACCGGTGGGTCGGAACGTCGCCGCGCTCTGGCCGTCTCCCACCACCGCAGCCGTACGGCGGTACGCCAGCGGGGACCTGGCTCGACCGGGCATTGCCCCGTCGCCCTACTCGATCCCCCTTCCCGGGGGCTGCAAACCCTGCGGCGGTGGGGAATTCCACCATTCGCTACTCCCGGCGTGGCGGACGGTGGCAGCGGGTAAGGGAGCGGCATGGAGCATTACACGATCGCGACTGTCGCCGAGAAGAGCCCGGACTTCCGTCGTGTGCTGTGGACGGGCCAGAACACCCAGCTGGTGATCATGACCATCCCGCCGGGGGGAGAGATCGGCGAGGAGGTCCACGAGGACATCGACCAGATCCTCACCTTCGTCAGCGGCACCGGCGAGGCCCGGGTCGCGGGGGAGAAGCGTGAGGTCGTGCAGGGTGACCTGGTGGTGGTGCCCGCCGGGACGAAGCACAACTTCGTCAACACCGGCCCGAACCCCCTGGTCCTCTACACCGTCTACGGCCCGCCCGAGCACGCCGACCAGGTGGTGCACCGCACCAAGGAGGAGGCGGAGGCGGCCGAGGCAGCCGGCGAGGACGAGCCACCCACCTCCTGACGGGCACGCCGCGGGCGCCGGCCGAAGGCTGGGCGGTCTCCGGGTCGCCCGGCCTGAGCCGGCCGGATCCGGGTATCCGCCACGCGTGGACCAGCCGGCGATCTCCGACTACGGATTTCTCTCCGACTGCCGCTCGGGAGCGCTGGTCGGCCGGGACGGTTCGATCGACTGGTGGTGCCCGGACCGCTTCGACGCGCCATCGGTGTTCGCGCGCCTCCTCGACCCCGGCGCCGGCCACTGGCGGCTGGCACCGGTCGGGGCGGGCGTTGCAGGGCACCGGGTCGAGCGGTCGTACCTGCCGGACACGCTGGTGCTGCGCACCGTGCACCACACCCCGGAGGGCAGCGTCGCGGTGACCGACGCCCTCGCCGCCGAGATCGGCGCACGGGGGCACGAACTCGGGATGAACTCCCCGGCGGTGCTGCTGCGCCGCGTCGAGGGGCTGACCGGGCGGGTCCGGATGGCGCTGGACTTCGCGCCCCGGCCCGACCACGGCCTGCTCAGGCCGTACCTGCACCATGAGCCGGACGGCGCGGTGCTGTTCGCCGCCGGAGCGGTGCTGCTGGAACTGCGGGCCGAGGGTGTGCCGTTGCGCGCCGGCCGGGACCGGGTGGAGGCGGAGTTCGAGGTCGCCGCCGGGGACGACGTCAGCTTCGCCGTCGCGTACGGGCGGACCTACGGCGACCGGCCGGTACGGCTGGCCCCGGCCACCGGGCTCGCCGAGACCGTGCAGGCGTGGCAGGCGTACCGGGAGACCCACCGGTACGACGGGCGCTACGCCGACGTGGTCCGGCGCAGCGCGGTGGTGCTGACCGGACTCACGTACACCCGCAGCGGCGCGGTGGCCGCGGCGCTGACCACGTCGCTGCCCGAGCGGACCGGCGGGGACCGCAACTACGACTACCGCTACTCCTGGCTGCGCGACTTCTCGATGACCCTGCGGGCCTTCTGGGTGGCCGCCTGCCCCTCGGAGGCGTCCCGCCTGTTCTCCTGGGCGGCGCGGTCCATCGGACGGGTCGGTGACGATCCGGTCCCGGTGCTGTTCGGTCTGGAGGGGGAGCGGGACGTCTCCGAGCACGAGAGCCCGCACCTGCGCGGATACGCCGGCAGCCGCCCCGTCCGCGTCGGCAACGACGCCTGGCGGCAACGGCAGCTGGACGTGCCGGGCGAGGTCGTCTCGGCGGTCTGGCGGCTGCACGACTACCTGGGCGACACGCTCGACGAGGAGCTGCGCGAGATGGTGGTCGGTCTCGCCGAGCAGGTCGCCGGCACGTGGCACCTGCCGGACCGGGGGATGTGGGAGACCCGGGACGCCGAGCGGCACTACCTGTCGTCGAAGGTGCTCTGCTGGGTGGCGCTGGACCGCGCGGTACGCCTCGCGCCCCAGCTCGGCGGGCGGGGCGATCCGCGACGGTGGGCGGCGATCCGCGACGAGATCCGGGCCGCCGTGCTGCGCGAGGGCTGGAACGACCAGGTCGGCGCCTTCACCGGGGCGTTCGGGTCACCCGAGCTGGACGCCTCGGCGCTCTTCCTGCCGATCGTGCGGTTCCTGCCCGCGACGGACCCCCGGATGCGGGCCACCATCACGGTCGTCGAGCGGGAACTGGGCACCGAGGGTGGGCTGGTCCGCCGCTGGAACACCGACCCGGCGGGCTTCCTGCTCTGCTCCTTCTGGTTGGTGGAGTGCCTGGTGATGGCGGGCGAACGGGAGCGGGCCGAGGCGCTCTTCGAGCGGTTGGCCGGGTACGCCAACGACGTCGGCCTGTTCAGCGAGCAGATCGACCTGCGCACCGGCGCCCAGCTCGGCAACACGCCCCAGGCGATGTCCCACATCGGTCTGATCAACGCCGCGTGGCGCCTCACCGACCCGACCACGGAGTGACCGGTCAGGCCGACAGCACCGGTACGCCGGTCACGTCGACCGTCTCCGGGTACTTGACGCCGGCGCCGGTGTTGAGCACCACCACCCGCTCGCCGGCCCGGATCCAGCCGCCGGCCCGCAGGTGGCGGGCGGCGGTCAGGCAGGCCGCACCCTCCGGGCAGAGCAGCAGCCCCTCCCGGGCGGCGAAGCCCCGCAGGTCGGCCAGGATCTCCGCGTCGTCCACGGCCAGCGCGGTGCCGGCGGTGGCCCGCAGCGCGGCCAGGATCAGCTCGTCGCCGAGCGGGGCCGGCACGGTGATGCCGAACGCCACGGTGTGCGCGTCCGCCCAGGGCTCGGCGCGGGACTCCCCGGCGGCGAAGGCGCGGACGATCGGCGCGCACCCGGTGGACTGCACCGCCACCAGCCGGGGCAGCCGGTCGGAGATCCAGCCCAGTTCCTGCAGCTCCTGGAGCGCCTTGTGGATGCCGATCAGGCCCACCCCGCCGCCGGTCGGGTAGATGATCACGTCGGGTACCTGCCAGCCGAGCTGTTCGACGATCTCGTACCCCATCGTCTTCTTGCCCTCCAGCCGGTAGGGCTCGCGCAGCGTGCCGGCGTCGAAGATCTTCCCGCCGGACTCGGCGACCAGCTGCTGCACATGGAGGCCCGCGTCGCTGATCAGCCCGTCGACCAGGCGCAGGTCCGCGCCCGCGGCCACGCACTCGCGCCGGCAGATCGTCGGGGCGTCGAGCGGCATGACCACGGTCGCGCCCATCCCGGCCCGCGCCGCGTACGTGGCCCACGCCGCACCCGCGTTGCCGTTGGTGGGCATGGCGATCCGCTCGACGCCCAGCTCCCGGGCCCGGCTGACGCCGACGGCCGCGCCGCGGGCCTTGAACGACCCGGTCGGGGTGAGCCCCTCGTCCTTGACGATCAGGTCCGGGATGCCGATCTCCGCCCCGTACGCGGGCGCGCGCAGCATCGGGGTCCAGCCCTCGCCCAGCGTGGCCACCAGCCCGGGATCGGCCACCGGCAGCAGTTCCCGGTAGCGCCACAGGTCGGCCGGGCGCAGCGGGAACCGCTCCGGGGTGACCACGCCGGCCACCGCGTCCAGGTCGTACCGGGCCAGCAGCGGGGAACCGCACGTGCAGAGGTTCTGCGGTCGTCCGGCGTCGTGCTTCCGGGCGCAGCGCGGGCATTCCAGGTGGGTCAGGTACACGATGCTCCTCGCCGTCCCTCGGGTCGCGTCCGTCAGCTCCCGTCGACGCTCAGCCAGCGCCGGCTGCGCCGGCCCGGCTCGTAGACCGAGTCCAGCCGCTTCGCCACGACGCCGGGCAGCCCCTGTTCCCGTGCGGTGCGCAGGGCCTCGGCGCCGGTGCCGGGGAACCACGGCGGAGTCTGCCAGTGCGGTCCGGCCAGCGCCAGACCGTCGAGCAGCTCCCGGCGTTGCGCGTACGGCAGGTCGACGCTGGTCACTCCCTCCAGCCAGAGCAGGTCGACGAGCAGGAACTGGGCGTCGGCGGTGGCCCGTCCGCCCCGTGCGGGCCGCACCCGCCCGGATCGGTCGATGCGGACCAGGACGCCGTCGAGCACCGCCTCCGTCGGGGCCATCGCCTCGGCCATGTCGCGCAGCCACGGGTACGTCCCGGTGATCTCCTCGCCGGTCTCCGACAGCAGCCGCAGCCGACCGCCCGAGACGTACGCGACCGCGCGGACGCCGTCCCAGCGCAGCTCGTACCCCCACTGGTCCTGGTCCTTCGGCAGCCTCGCGGCGGGCGTGGGGTGCATCGGGCGGACCTGCTCCGGCATGGCGGTCCAGCCCTCCGGCGGCGGGTCGGTGCGCCGGACCATCCAGTCCCGGCCGTCCCGGCCGCCGGTGGCGAAGAGGACGTACCGCCCGGACGTCCGTTCCCCGTCCAGGACGACGATCACCTCGTCGTCGCGCCACTTCTCACACCGGTAGGTGCCCCGGTCGTGGATGACCATGGCGCCCCCGCCGTACTCCCCGGCGGGGATCTCCCCGTGGAAGTCGAGGTACTCCATCGGGTGGTCCTCGGTGTGGACGGCGAGGTGGTTGCGGGTGCTGTCGCGGGGCAGGCCGCGCGGCACCGCCCAGGAGGCCAGCACGCCGTCGTGCTCCAGCCGGAGGTCCCAGTGCAGACTCCGGGCGTGGTGCTGCTGGATGACGAAGCGACCGCCGTCGGCACCGCCGGCCTCCGGGGTGCGTTCCGGCACCGGTTCGGGCGTACGCGCGGCGTCCCGTTTACGGCGATATTCCTCCAGCCGGTCAGCCACCCCCGCATTCTCCGGTGTGTCGACGGGGATCACGGGTAGAACCTCCGTCATGGACCACGGAGACCAGCCCACCGTCGCGCTGCCCGGCGAGGTGCGGATGCCCCTGCTCGGCTTCGGCACCTGGCAGGTCACCGGCCAGGCCGGGTACGACGCCGTGCTGAACGCCCTCGACGCCGGTTACCGGCACATCGACACCGCCACGATGTACGGCAACGAGGAGGAGGTGGGCCGCGCCGTCGCCGAGAGCGGGCTGCGCCGGGAGGACCTCTTCATCACCACGAAGCTGCCCCCGGACCGGGTCGGCCGTGAGCGGGAGACGATCGAGGCGAGCCTGCGGGCGCTCGGTGTCGACCGCGTCGACCTGTGGCTGGTGCACTGGCCGCCGTCGAACCGGGCGGACACCATCCCGGTCTGGCGGGAGATGCTCGCCGCCCGGGACGAGGGCCTGACGCGGGCGGTGGGGGTGAGCAACTTCAGCACCGCCCTGATCGACGAGCTGATCCAGGCCACCGAGGAGAGTCCGGCGGTCAACCAGATCCGCTGGAGCCCCTCGCTGTACGACCGGCAGCGGCACCGGGAGCACCGGGACCGGGGCGTCGTGCTGGAGGGTTACAGCCCGTTCAAGACCAGCGACCTGGCACACCCGGTGCTGGCCCGGATCGCCGCCGCGCACGGCGTGTCGCCGGCCCAGGTGGTGCTGCGGTGGCACGTCGACCACGAGATCGTCGTGATCCCGAAAAGCGTCACGCCGGAGCGGATCCGGGTGAACGCCGACATCTTCCAGTTCTCGCTCACCGCCGAGGAGATGCGCGACATCGACGCCCTCGGCAGCGCCTGACGCCTCAGGCGAGGCCTGCGTCGGGCCGGTCGTGCACCCAGGGGAGCAGCGGGTACCGCCGTCCCTTGTCCTCGACCACCATCGGCTCCGCGTCGCCCGGCCGGTAGCCGGCGGCGCGGGCGACGCCGGTGCTGCCGGCGTTGTCCGCCTCGATCCAGAGGTGCATGCGCGGCCGGTCGAGCACCTCGTGGGCGTACGTGGTGAGCAGCCGCACGGCCCGGGCCGCGAGTCCCCGACCCCGGTACGCGGGGCCCACGGCGTAGCCGACGGAGTCGTCGCGGAAGCTGAGCATGACCTCGCCGCGGGGCAGGTCGTCCTCGGCGGCGGTGATCGCCAGGCAGAGTCGGTCGCCGGCCTCCTGTGCACGGCGGAGCGTCTCCAGGTGGGTCCGTGCGGCCCGCGTGTCGAACGGCGCGGTGACGGGGGTCCGGAACGCGATCTCCGGATCGTCGAAGAGGCGCACCATCTGGGGCAGGTCGTCCTCGGTCCACGGGCGCAGCACGACGACGTCGTCCGTCAGCCGCACGTCCTGAGCGTTCATCCGCCCGCGCCTCCCCGTCAGCTCCGCCCGGCTGGCCGAGCAACCGAGTGTCCGGGACCGCACCGCGACGCGCAACCCGCCCTGCCAGAGGGGCTGGCGACGGGTGCCGGGACATTGTTCATGGTGCAGGGTGCGTCACGTCGGCGCTGCCACCACAGTCCCCACCATTCCCCTTTGCTTTGCACCCCAGGATGCACCGGTCACGCAGCGTGGCCGCCGGGCCGCGCGGGTCTCATCCAAAGCCCCTGCTCAAAGCCCTGGTGCGTCCAGGGGTGCAGAGCAAAGGGGATGGCGCAATTGCTGACGGGGGAGGGAGAGCGACGCTGGGTGACAAAGGCGGCTACGTGACGCTGCGTGCAACTGAGAGAGTGACGGTGGAAACCTTCAACAGATCGAATCAAACCGAAGACTATCGACATAGACGAACGTGAGATGTAGCGTCACGGCCATCTATCGATCCTCGTCTTTGTTGGAGGACCGCCATGGCCCCTGCCCGCCCCGCCCGTCTGCGCCGTCGAAGTCTGCTCGGCGTACCGGCCCTGGTGGCCGCCGCACTCACCGTCGTCGCCCGGCCCACCCCGGCGACCGCCGCACCGAAGGCCGAATGTCTCGCCGACCTGCTCGGGGGGTCCTGATGGCCACCATTCCCTGGTTGGTCGACGTGCTGCGGGGGGCGGGCGTCCAGGTCGTCGTCGAGGGCGACTGGCTCAACCGGATGCGCCCCGGCGACTTCAACCCGATCGGCGTCCTCTGGCACCACACGGCCGCCACCTCCAGCGCGACCAACCCGCACCCGGCGCTGAACATCTGCATCAACGGGCGGTCGGACTTGCCCGGCCCGCTCTGCCAGGCCCTGGTCGACTACCACGGCGTCTTCCACGTCATCTCCGCCGGCCGGTGCAACCACGCCGGCGTCAGCGGCGGCAGCGGGCCCATCCCGGCCGGCGACGGCAACACCCTGATGATCGGCTGGGAGATCGACTACAACGGGGTCAGCCAGGAGATGACGGCGGCGCAGTACAACGCGTCCATCGCCGCCACCGCCGCCGTGCTCACCCGGCTGGGCCGGGACGCCAGTCACGCCCGGGGCCACCGGGAGACCAGCACGACCGGGAAGATCGACCCGTCCTTCATCGACCTGAACGTCATGCGTGCCGACGTGGCAGCCAGGATGGCCGGTGGCGGTACGGCGTGGACCTCGGTGGTGGACAACACGACCGCCGGCCGGTTCACCGCCAGCGCCAACTGGGGTGTCTCGTCGTACTCCGGCCAGCGCTACGGCGGCGACTACCGGTACGCGGATCCGGTCGCCGCCAGCGACGCCGCCTGGTACCGGTTCAACGTCCCGGCGACCGCGAGCTACCGCGTCGAGGCGTGGTGGCCGGCGAACGCCGGCTACAACGGCTCCACGCCCTACATCGTGGCGACGACGACCGGCAACCGGACCGTGTACGTCGACCAGCGGGCGAACGGCGGGCAGTGGCGCAACCTCGGCACGTTCACGCTCCCGGCGGGTGACGCCAACCGGGTGGGCGTCAGCCGGTGGAGCTCCGCCGCCGGCCTGGTCGTCGCCGACGCCGTACGACTGACGCGGGTGTGACGGGGTGCGGCGGTGATCCACCGCCGCACCCCTTCGTCATGGCACCTCTCAGGACCGTGCGCAGGTGACCCCGTTGAGGGTGAAGCTGCTCGGCGAGGAGTACGCCCCGCTCAGCGTCCCCTGGTAGCCGAAGCTGGCCGTGCCGCCCGGGGCGAGCGTGCCGTTCCAGCTGACGTTCCGCGCGGTCACCGCGGACCCGCTCTGGTTCACCGTGGCGTTCCAACTGCTGGTGATCTGCTGCCCGGCGGGCAGGGAGTACGCCAACGTCCAGCCGTTGATCGTGCTCGACCCCGTGTTGGTGATCTGCACGTCGGCGGTGAACCCGTTGTTCCAGGCGTTCGGCGTGTACTTCACGGCGCACCCACTGCCACCCGGCGGGGGCGTGGTCGGCGGCGCGGTGGTGGGCGGGGGCGTGGTCGGCGGCGGGGTGGTGGGGTTGCCGCCGCCGTTCACCGCGGCCGAGAAGTTGGTGACCGCCAGGCCGACGCCACCCTGCCACGGCTCGAAGCCCGCCTGGATGCTGGTGAGGTACCAGGAGTTGGTGATCGCGCCTCGATTGCGTACGTCGTTGATGAAGTCGAGCACGCTGAAGGACAGGCTGCTGATCGGCGACGGCGCGACGTACGAGATCACGTTGTTGGAGCCGTTGCTGCCGCGCCACACCTCCCAGGTCCGCCCGGCCAGGGTGGTGGTGCCCACCGGCGAACCGATGGGCTGGATGGAGCCCTGCCGGTTGAGCCAGATCATGATCTCCATCTGGTTCACGCCGTCCCGCTTGGGGGACGGGTCGAGCCAGATGTCGTACGAGGCGTTGTAGGTGGCTCCGCTGACGTACCGGTAGCTGATGCTGCTGGTGGCGCTGCTGATCTGGCTCACCTGGATCGGCAGGTTCGTGCCGGGCGAGCAGTTCGTGTAGTGGCACCCGAGGAAGACCGAGGGGTACGCCGTCGGGGCGCCGTTGGTGGGGCTGCTGCCGTTCTGGGTGGTGATCTCGAAGCCGGTACTGGTGACGTTGATGCACTGCTGGGCGGTGGTGCCCCAGCGGTTGTTCTGCACCACGTACCGGTTCTGGATGACCGTCGAGCCGTACTGCTCGCAGATCTGGGTGTCGGCCGACGCGGTGCCGCCGAGGGCTACCGCGACGATCGAGCCGGCGGCCAGCAGCCCGGCGGCGGCGATGGCCCGGAGGGGACGTCTCATGATGCTCCTTGGACTACGTGGGGGTGTGGGCGCGACGGGGGTTACGGGACGGGAGCGCTCCCACGTTCTCCGAACACATTCACATGTTTGAAATCCTTGTGCAAATGAAGCGGCCAGGTTGTTTCGGGATGTGGACACCGCGCGCTCCGTCGACCGGCCCTGAACTGCTGGCACGGGCGTCCGACGCGAGTCGCCGAGGGACCGTGCGCGATGACCGATCGACCCTGGTGTGCGTCGATTGCGGCGAGTAGTGTCTTGCCTCCAACGCGTACCGAAACCCCTCCGGAGGCGTACACCACCATGGGTGGCTCCCCCCTGCGCATCCTCGTCGTCGGCGCGGGCATAGCCGGCCTGGCCGTGGCCCGGGCGCTGCGGATGGCAGGCTTCCGACCCGACGTCACCGAGAAGCTGCCGCCTGGCGAACTGTCCGAGACCGGTCTCTACCTGCCCGGCAACGCCGCCCGGGCGCTGCGCAGGCTGGACCTCGACGGGCCGGTGCGCCCGCTCGGGGAGGTCATCCACCGGCAGCGCTTCCTCGACTCGACCGGAGCGCCGCTGTGCGAGGTCGACCTCGACGCCCTGTGGGCCGGCGTGGGCGAGTGCCGCGCGCTCCTGCGGGGCGAACTGCACCGTGTCCTGCTGACCGGGGCCGGCGGCGCCGTCCGGCACGGC
>NZ_JBFAMU010000045.1:0-20605 GCF_040656655.1 Micromonospora sp. NPDC049799 | reverse complement strand
GACGTGGTCGACTACGACAGCGCCCGCACCCAGCAGGTGCCCGCGTTCAAGGCGTTCTTCCACGCGATGCTCGCCGCCGGCGTCTACCTGCCGCCCGGAGCCGGTGCAGCACCGGGTAGAGGGTGCCGCTGGGCAGGTCGGTCGTCGCCATGAGGTCCAGCCCGTAGTGCTCGGTCTCCGGCTGGGCCAGCAGCGCGGCGAGCACCCGCGCGACCGGGATGGTGATCCGCATGCGCGGGACTATATCGGAACTCTACATAGGGGTGTGTCCCGTTCCGCCCCTCCCGGGCGGGGGTAACTCGTACGGCATGGAACACGACCTACGCGTGGTGACGATGAACCTGTTCGCCCCGGACAACGCGGACTGGGACCGCCGCCGCCCGGTGCTCGCCGACGGGCTGGCCCGGCTGCGACCCGACGTCGTCGCACTCCAGGAGACCGTCTGGGGAAACGGCTACGACCAGGCGGCCGACCTGCTCGGCGACGGCTGGCACGTCGCCCGGCACAGCGGACGGTCCGCCGACGGCGTCGGCGCGGCGCTGGCCACCAGATGGCCGCTGGGCACCGTACGCGAACTGGACCTGCACGTCACCGAACGCGTCGACCTTCCCTGGTCCGCCGTGGTGGTGGCGGAGGTCGAGATGCCGCCACCGGTCGGGACGGTGCTTGTCGTCCACCACAAGCCGGCACACCAGATCGGGTACGCCCACGAGCGCGAACTCCAGGCGGTGGCAGCCGCCCGGTTCGTCGAGCGGCTGCTCGGCGGCCGGGACCTGCACGTCGTCCTCATGGGTGACCTCGACGACACCGACGACTCCGCCAGCGTCCGGTTCTGGACCGGCCGGCAGTCCCTGCACGGCTTCAGCGTCGCCTACCAGGACGCCTGGGCCGCCGTGCACCCGCACGACCCGGGTCACACGTTCACCCCGGTCAACCCGCTCCAGCGGACCGGAACCATGCCGCTGGAGACGGGCCGCCGGATCGACTACGTCATGGTGCGCTGCGGCACCCACGGGCCGAGCCTGGAGGTGGTCGACTGCCGGCGGATCTTCGACCGGCCGGTCCACGGCGTGTGGGCGAGCGACCACTTCGGTGTCCTCGCGGACCTGCGGGTCCCCGCCCGCCGCCCCGGTGACGGCTGAGCGTCAGATGGGTACCCGCTCGACCGGGATCCACAGCTCGGCGTCCGCGTGGGTGCCGTCGGCCGAGACTCGCGTACGGGAGATCTCCGGTCCGGGCCGGCTGCGGTACGGGTTGGACGGGAACCACTGCGTGAACACGTCCCGCCACAGGTGCTGCACCGCCTCCGGGAACGCCCCGGAGGTCTCGAACACCGCCCAGGTTCCCGCCGCCACCGGCAGGGCGTCCAGGTCGTCCGGTGCGTCCGCGCCGGTCACCACGCCGTACCAGTAGTCCAGTTCGGTGCCCTCCTCGCGGCTGCCGGTCAGGCCGTCACTGACGTTGACGACGCCCCGCGGCTCCTGGTCGGACAGCGCCTCGATCCGTCCCTTCGTCTCCAGGTCGAGACCCCGGACGAAACTGACGATCGCCGGGTTCATGCCCTCGTGCACGAGCGGAACCCGGGCCTTCCGGCCGACCAGCCGGAACCCGTCCTTCTGCACGATCCGGTATCGCATGCTGCTGCTCCCTTCGACGATGAGTCGGAAGGACATCCGGGGCTGGGAGTGCAGTGCCGCCCCCGTACGCCTGGCCTCTCCCGGGCCGACGCCGTGCACGGCCTGGAACGCGCGGGCGAACGCCTCGGTGGAGCCGTAGCCGTAGCGGACCGCGATGTCGAGCAGCGTCCGCTCCCCCGCGAGCACCTCCGCGCCCGCGACCGTGAGCCGCCGGCGACGGACGTACTCGGACAGCCCGACGCCGGCCAGCGCGGAGAAGAGTCGCCGGAGGTGGTACTCCGACGTCATCGCGATCCGCGCCAACTCGGCCACGTCGACCGGTTGGCCGAGGTGCCGCTCGATGTGGTCCATGACCTGGTTCAACCGCTCCAGCACCCGGACCTCCTTCCCTGTCGCCGACCACGCTAGGTCGGCGAGAGGGTCCGAGACCCGACATGCCGTGCCCGCTCCGGTCGGGTGGTGGCTGCCCGGTCAGGGCCAGGTGCGCGCGTCGGCGTCGAAGACCTCCGGCGGCGTCTCCTGCGGCAGGACGCAGAGCAGGTGTCCGCCCGGCGCCCGGAGTACGCGGCACTCCTGCCACCGGGCCACCTGGACAGCGCCGAGGGCGAGCAGCCGGGCGGTCTCCGCCTCGACGTCGTCGGTCTCGATGTCCAGGTGGAACCGGGGTGCGTCGTCGACCGCCTGGACGGCGGTGATGATGCCCGATAGGGCCTCGTGCAGGGTGGTGAACTGGGGCTCCGGCGCGTACGGCTCGGCCCGGGCACCGAGGGCGGCGGACCAGAAGGCCGTCGCCTGCGCGGCCTCGTCGGTGGGGGCGTCGATGATCAAGGCGAACACGCGGCTTCGATGCATGCCGCGCAGAGTATCGATGGCTCTTCCTCCTTGCGATCCCGACAGAGGGTGTCGGGATCGCGGGTGACACTCGTCCGGGGGATGCCGCACGGGCACCCCGGATCGGAGGGCGGAGACGTGACCGAGGTGGCGAGCGGTACGACCGGACGGCTCACGCCGGAGCAGTTCCACCAGGCGTCCGGTGTCGAGGACTGGCGGGTGGTGGGTGAAGGCGCGTGCGCGTGCTTCCGTACCGGATCCTTCCCGGTCGGCGCGCGGCTGGTCCAGGCGATCTCCGAGCTGTCCGACCTCGACGCCCACCATCCCGACGTCGACGTACGCCACGACGCCGTCACCGTCCGGCTGGTCACCATCACGCCCGACCATTACGGACTGACCGGACGCGACGTGGAGCTGGCACGACGGATCTCGGCGGCGGCCCGGGACCTCGGGATCCCCGCCGACCCGTCGGCCGTGCAGACCGTCCAGGTCACCGTCGACGCTCTCGTCAGGCCCGACGTGCTGCCGTTCTGGCGTGCCCTGCTCGACTACACCGACCGCCCCGACAGCACCGAGGACCTGATCGACCCGCGCGGCCGTGGCCCGATGCTGTGGTTCCAGACGATGGACGCGCCCCGCCCGCAGCGCAACCGGATGCACATCGACGTCTGGGTCCCGTACGACCGGGCCGAGGCGCGGATCGCGGCGGCGCTGGCCGCCGGTGGCCGACTGGTCAGCGACGCGGCGGCGCCGTCGTTCTGGGTGCTGGCCGACGCCGAGGGCAACGAGGCGTGCGTCGGTACGGCCGGCTGGATCGCTCCGTCGTGAGGTGCGTGTCAGTCGTGTTCGCTGCTCTGGATCGGTGCTCGGGGCGGCTGACGCAGATGTTCGACGTAGGTCATCGCCACCGTCACCGCGACCGGTACGGCAAGGGCCCACCAGGTGCCGTAGGCGAACCCGAGTACGACCGTCACCGGCAGGCCCAGCCCCAACGTCAGGCAGCCCGCCACCGCGACAGCGGGGATGTCGATGTCCTGATCGGCTTCGGTCGGCGGAACGGTGGACGACGGCAGCCCCGGATGGGGCGCGGGAAGGTCGGCGAATATCCGGAACAGCTCCGCCTGGTTACGTGCGTGCTGGCACGCTTCCACCCGCCGCTCGAACTCGTCGGAGTCCAGTCGTTTCTCGCTCAGGTGCACCTCGAGCGCGAACTCCGCCGCCCGACGTTCCGGGGTGCCGATACGAACATCGGGCGAGGGTCCACTCACGGCCATGCCATGATCGTCGGCGCTGTTCACGGCAGGAGCCTAGCCTTCATGGTCAGGTGCCTCCCGGCCCTCGGCGCTGGTGCGAGAGGTTCACGTGGTGGTGCCCGCCGGGGTGGCTGTCCGGATCCGTGTGCACGGTAGCGGTGGTCAGCCTCGGCACCGCGCGGGTGAGCTGGTGCTCGGCGTCAGCGGCGATGGCATGCGCGTCGACGAGACTGAGGCGGGCGTCCACGACCAGGTCGGCTTCGGCGTGCAGACGGTGGCCGATCCAACGCAGCCGGACCGTGGCGACGTCCCGGACACCGTCCACGGCACGCAGCGCGGCCTCGGCCTTGTCGACGATGGCGGGGTCGACCGCGTCCATCAGGCGGCGGTAGACCTCGCGGGTGGCGTCCTTGAGCACGAAGACGATGGCGACGGCGATGACCAGGCCGACCACCGGGTCAGCCCAGCGCCAACCGAACGCGACGCCGCCGGCCGCGGCGACGACCGCCAGCGACGTGTAACCGTCGGTGCGGGCGTGCAGGCCGTCGGCGACGAGGGCGGCAGAGCCGATCCGCCGGCCCACCCGGATCCGGTAGCGGGCGACCAGCTCGTTGCCGGCGAAGCCGACGATCCCGGCGGCGGCGACCCACGGCACGTGGGTGATCTCGGCGGGCTCCAGCAGCCGGGTGATCGCGGTCCATCCGGCAGCGACGGCCGAGGCGGCGATGACCACGACGATGACGATGCCGGCGAGGTCCTCGGCTCGGCCGTAGCCGTAGGTGTAGGCCCGGGTGGCGGCCCGCCGGCCGAGCAGGAACGCGATCCCGAGAGGTACCGCGGTCAGGGCGTCGGCAACGTTGTGCAGGGTGTCGCCGAGCAGCGCCACCGAGCCGGAGAGTACGACGATGACCGCCTGG
Source organism: Micromonospora sp. NPDC049799 (assembly GCF_040656655.1). Lineage (NCBI taxonomy): Bacteria > Bacillati > Actinomycetota > Actinomycetes > Micromonosporales > Micromonosporaceae > Micromonospora > Micromonospora sp. NPDC049799. Next base: position 15,967 of record NZ_JBFAMU010000045.1, on the reverse strand, counting down.
GCGACGGCCGTGACACCGAGACCGACCAGCGAGATCCACAGCGCCCGCAGCCCGTCCCGGGAGGATTCCAGGGCCGGGTCGATCGTCGCCCGGGAGTCGTGCGAGTGCGGCACCACGGCATGTCGCAACCGGTGCCACCAGACTCCGGGGCGGCCACGGTGGTCGTGGTCATGGTGGTGTGCCGCCCGATGCTCATGCCCGTGACCGTGCTCGTGCACCGCTCCCCCAGACATCGGCTGCGCAAGCGGTTCGCACCGCCTCTTGCCGGCGATAATATGTGCTCATGTACGCACGCGACAATGTTGCAAGTGCCAGTGAGCTGCAACAACGCCTCCCAGAAGGCGACGAGGTGGAGGCGGCCACCGACATGCTGCGGATGCTGGCCGACGGCACGCGGTTGCGGCTGATGTGGCTCCTCAGCGACGACGAACACGACGTGACCGCACTCGTGGCCGCCCTGGGTGCCGCGCGACCCGCGGTGTCGCAGCACCTCGGCAAGCTGCGGTTGGCCGGCCTGGTGAGCGTGCGACGGGACGGCCGCCGCGCCCTGTACCGCGCGAGGGGCGGACACGTGCGGCGGCTGGTGACCGAGGTCATGCAGGCGGCGTCCCACCGGGTGACCGGCGCCCCCGAGCACGACTGACCGCGGAGATGCCGGGTTACCCGGCGGCGTGGAGTTCCTTGCCGTACCAGATCTCCATGTACGGACCCGTGCAATAGGCCGGGATCTCGGCGTATCCGTGGCGGACGTACAGCGCGCGGGCCTCGGTCAGATCGAGGCGGGTGTTGAGGACCATCCGACGAGCGCCAAGCGTGCGTGCCTGCTCCTCCAGCAGCTTCAGCAGGAGGCCGGCGCCCTCCTTCCCGCGGAAGGCGGGACGCACGTAGACACGGGTGAGTTCGGCGCGCTCGGCGTCCAGCATCAGCACTCCGCCGCAGGCCGCGGCCTCCCCGCCGAAGCGGCCGACGACGAACTGGCCCGTGGGCGGGGTGAGCTGTTCGACGCCGTCCCCGGCCAGACCCTGCTCGATCTCCTGCGAGGTCGCGGGCCGCTTCCAGTACCGGCTCGCGACCTCGTCGTAGTAGTCACGGCGCAGGCTGCTGGCGTCGGGCGAGTCGAAGGCTTCCGGGGCCAGGGTCCAGGACGTCATGCCGCTTTCTACCGTCGAGACGCACACCGTAGCCACTGGGTTCCGACGATCAGCCGAACAGCTCGCGGAACCCCTCCCGCCATGACGGGTACGCGAGGTTCAGACCCAGCTCGGACTTGGCCCTGGCGTTGCTGGCCGCCCGGAGCTGGGCGCCGTAGTACACGGCCTGAACGCCGATCTGCTCCTCGGCCTCCTCCTCGGACATGCGCCGCGGCGGAGGGGCGTCCAGGATCTCGGCCAGGTAGGGCAGCCACTCGGCCTGGGGGGCGGGCTCGTTCCCCACGACGTTGTAGATGCCGGGGCTTCCTCTGTCGACCGCCCGCACGGTGGCCGACACCGCGTCGCGGACGTGCACGAACGGATACCGGCCGGTGCCCTCGCCGACGATCGGCAGGTCGCCCGACCCGACCGCGGTCGCCCATTCGCCACCCGGCCCGATCGCGGTGCCCGGACCGTACAGAAACCCGTAGCGAAGGACGACTCCCTCGATTCCCGGTGTGTCCAGCACCAGCGCCTCGGCCGCGACGTTCGCCTGGACGTGGCTCCGGATCGGCTCCGGAGCGTCCAGGTACAGCGGCGCCGACTCGTCCGTGGGCCCCGATCCGACCGGCTGGGTCATGAAGCTGGCGCTCTGCGCGACGACCCGACGGGTGCCGGCTTCACGGGCCGCCGCCATCAGCGACCTGGTGCCGTCGCTGCGCAGCCGGTTGGTCACCTCCAACCACTTCCCGTAATCCCGGGACGGTGCGGAGAGCGCCGTGATCTGGTTGACGATCACCTCGGGTTCCGCCCCGAGGATCGCCTGCCGCACCGCGGCTTCGTCCAGCCCGTTCATCAACGCCGGCCGCGCCCCGAGTGCCTCCACCACGGAGCAGTTCTCGCTCCGGTGGGTGCTGGCCGTGACGTCGTGACCGAGTTCCACCAGCGCCTCGACGAGGGGTCGACCCACGACCCCTGTTCCCCCGGCGACGAAGATCCGCACCACCGTCTCCCTACTGCCGCGGCCTGCTCGTCGCCGACGGTCGTCGAGTGACCGTACCGCCGGTCCCGCGTCCGGCGGCGTGACCTCGCCTCCGGTACGCCCAAAGGGGACTCAGCGGGCCAGGTCGGCGACGAGGTTGACGGAACCCGCCACGATCACCACACCGAAGACGTACGACAGGACGGCATGGGACAGCACGCTGCCCCGGATCCGCGGATCGCTGATGGTCGTGTCCGACACCTGGTAGGTCATGCCGATCGTGAAGGCGACGTAGGCCAGATCGCGGTAGGTGGTCGGCCCCCGCTCGGACTGGCCGCCGAAGCCGATCCCCCCGGTCGTCGATCCGAATTGCAGGTCGGCGTAGCGCAGGGTGAACACCGTGTTGACCACGGTCCACGACAGCAGGACGGTCAGCATCGCGACGCCGACGAGCAGCATCCGCACTGTGCCGCCCTGCCGACCGGCGAGGCTGAGGGCGAGGCCGACACCCAGCAGGCTGATGACGCCCGCCCCGACCAGCAGCACCGCTGCGGTTACCCGCGTCTCGTCCTCACGCATGGCGAGCATCTCGGTGTGGGAGCTGTCCGCTCGGAGGATGACCGGCCAGATGGTGACGAGGAAGGCGAGTGCGGCGGCGTCCCAGCCCCCGACCGCGGCCAACTGCCATGTCATGAACGGCAGGAGCGCGAGCGCGACGACGAGCCCGATGGAGGCGACGATGACGGCTCGCCGCAGGGCGGGGGCGTGCCAGCCCAGGCATCGGTGATACCACGTCTCCGGGGGCATTGCGGTCATTGTCCGAGTTTCCCCCACTGCCTCGCCTCGCGTGCTTAAAGCCGGGCACAGCAAGCCCGTTGGCACCTGGACGGCCCGCCTGGCGATCGCCACGTCGAATCAGGCCGATCAGGCTGAGGTGACCACCGTTCTGGGCGAGCCGAACGTGGAGGAGCCGGGACCGTGCGCGACGCAGATCAGGACCCGGTCACCGAGCGGCGCGGCCAGACGCACATCCACCTCGCGCTCCTCCGCGTAGGCCAGCCGGATGCCGCTCGGCCCGTCAAGGGGCACTTCCACCGGCTGGACGAGCACCGCCTTGTCCGTCTCGAACGCCTCAGCGTAGGGATAGTCGGCATATTGCCCGGGTGTTCCCGTGAACCGGTACGTCAGAGTGAGCCCGTCGTCCGCGAGCACGGATTCCTGATGACCGTAAGCGCTCAGGCCCGGCGGCCACCACGTCATCCGACGTTCGAAGTCAGGATCCAGGGCGATGAACGGCCATCTCCGGTTGTCGGGATACATCATCCACGCCGGAAGCTCGCGGAGGCCGCGATCGGTGGCGAAGGGCCCGTTCGCCCAGATGAGGCGCGCCAACGGCCTCGGCGCCCCGGTCTGCACGTTACGGCAGTAGTCGATCGCGGCCGAAACGATCTCCGGCGGCAAATTCGGACTCCGGAACGCCAGGGTCATCGAACAACGCTCGCCACCGGGCGTCCGCCCTGAGCCGGTCGAGGGCCATGACGCCCAGCTCCGTCAGCACGATCGGGCGTGGCTCCCGGTGGACCGGAAAACCGTCCCACTTCGCCAACGCCTGTCGGGCCTGCTCCGCATCGATCGGCACTTTTGTCAGCCTAGCGACGAAGCGCTCGGCCGAGCGTCACGCACGTCTGTGACCGACCTGTCACGGTCGTGGGCCGGCAGCCGGCCAGGCCGCCAACGCTGGAGGCCGGCGGTTCACCACGTAGGCCGTTGCTAGGCGCTCTCCGATGGTCAACATCAAGTCGTCGAACAACACCCGCCATCGCTGGGCGTCTACCCTGTGTCCGGCAGCCACCGCTGCGTCATGAGTCAGTCCACGCAACCACCCATGATCGACGGTGGCTGCTTTCGCTCGCGCATCACATCGCGCCCACCTTCGATGGTCAACGAGGACGGCTCAGTGAGTGATATCCCGGATCTCGGTCCCCTGCCGCAGCGCATCACCGTCGACGCGGAACAGGTGCGTCGGCTCATCGCCGACCAGTTCCCGCACTTGGCCGACCTCCCGATTGAGCCGGTAGCCAACGGCGGCTGGGACAACTGGACCTTCCACCTCGGCCCCAAAAGGCTGGTGCGTCTGCCCAGCGCGGCAGAGTACGCCCTGGCGGTCGACAAGGAACATCGGTGGCTCCCGGCCCTCGCCGCTCGGCTGCCGCTGCCCATCCCCGCCCCGGTGGCGAAAGGCAAGCCAGATGCGGGCTACCCCTATCCGTGGTCGATCTACCGGTGGCTCGACGGCCAACGTGCGAGCGTGGACCGCATCGCCGACCCGGTCCGATTCGCGATCGACCTCGCCGAGTTCCTGGCGGCCCTGCAGAGCGTCGACGCCGCTGAGGGTCCGCAGCCGGGTGTCCACAACTGGTTCCGGGGCGGCACCCTGCGCACCTACGACAAGAAAGTTGAGCGTGCGCTCGCGGAGTTGGACGGCCACGTCGATGCCGAGCTGGTGTGCGAGATCTGGGCGAGGGCGCTCAACGCCTGCTGGGACGGTGTAGACCGCTGGTTCCATGGGGACATCGCCGAGGGAAACCTCTTGCTTGCTGACGGGCAACTGGTGGCCGTCATCGACTTCGGGACATGCGGCGTCGGTGACCCAGCCTGCGATCTGGCGATTGCCTGGACCTTGCTGACCGCTGACGGCCGGCAGGCGTTTCGCGAGCGGCTGTCGGTGGATGATGCGACATGGGCGCGCGGACGTGGCTGGGCCCTCTGGAAAACGCTCGCCACCTGTTCCTACACATTCGAAGATCCCGAGGACGCGGAAGAATTCGCGAGCGCGCAGCGCGTCCTCGGCGAGATCTTTTCTGAATACACGGTCGGCGCTGTCACTAAGCCTCGCCCGTGACAGCCAACACGCAGCGGCACGCCCTCGCCCAGCCGTGATCACGATCCCCGGCTGGAGCACTAGGCGCCGGCTACGAGCTGGTCCACGCTCCCACGGCTGGTGGCGATACACGCCTCGCGCCGGTGGGTGACCTGGTAGACGCGGTCTCTGAGCTGGTGGACGACGGACGAGTCGACCTGTACGCCGGATTCTGATAGGTACGCATGCTCTGAGCTGGGCGAATGTGACCGCTCCCCCGTCTCAGGCCGTGTCGGGGCCGTCGGCAGGGTTGGGCCGGAAGAGTCGATCGATGGCGTTGCGGGTGCGTTCCTCGCTGGCCGGCATGAGGTGCGTGTACACCCGGAGTGTGAATCCGGGGTCGGAGTGGCCGAGGTAGGAGGCGAGGGCCTTGATGCTCTCCCCCGCGTCGAGCAGGGCCGAGGCGTAGAAGTGCCGGAGCGCGTGCATGCCGGTCGCTCGGGTCGGCACGATGCCAGCCGCCGTGACGGCCGGTCGCCACGCTTTGGCGTCGAACCAGCAGCGGTTGATCGGCTTACGCCAGGTGGTGGTGAGGATGAGGTCGGTGGTGACCTGCTCCGTGCTGGCCGGGTCTTCCCACGGGAGGGTGATGGTCAGCGGAGGGTGGTCTTTCATGTGCTGCCGCAGCACGTCGGCCACCGACGCCGGCAGTGGCACTCGCCGGTCCCGGTTGTTCTTGGGCAGGCCGAGGACGAGCCGGTGGCGGACCAGCTTGACCTGACGTTGGATGTGCAGCCAACCGCCGTCGAGGTCGATGTCGTCGACGGCCAGGCCGAAGACCTCACCCTGTCGCATGCCGCAGCCGGCCCCGAGGTCGACGACGGCCCGATAGCGCTCGGGTAGGCCGGCCCGGATGGCGGCGATGTCGTCGAGCTTCCACGGCACCACGCGGCGCTCGACTGGCCGAGGTTGGCTGACCGACCGAGCGGCGCAGGGGTTTTTCGGAATCCGCTCGTCGTCGACGGCCGCACCGAGGATGGTGCGCAGGTGAGCGAAGATCACGGACCGGGTCGACGGGGCGAGCTTCCCGACGAGGCTGGCGTCCCACTCGCGGATGTGGCCAGGTTTGATGGCGGCCAGCTGGCGGTTGCCGAAGTACGGCAGCAGGTGCCGACGTACCCGGATCTCCGTGGTCTCTCGGGTCGACTCGTCGAAGCTGCGGGTACGAAGCCAGCTTTCGGCGTACTCGCCGAAGGTGATCCGGCCGGCCGCCGGATCGACGTACGCGCCGCGCAGCTTGTCCGACTCGACCGAGACGAGGAAGGCTTCCGCGTCCCGCTTGCCCCGATCCGGGAAGGACTGGCTCCGCTCCCGCCCGTCCGGGCCGATGTAGCGCACGCGGTAGCGCTTGCCAGTGCCGTGCCGCTCCGTTTTCTCGCGCCTGGCTCGTCCGTCCGGGCCCGTGGCGGTGCGGTACCAGCGATCCTCGATGTGGCCCATGCTCAGGCCACCCGACTTCTCACCCAGGCGCGGACCTCCGCCGGGTTGTAGCGCAGGTGCCGGCCGATGCGGGCAGCCGGCGGGCCGTACTTCACCTTGCGCCAGCGGTAGAGGGTTTCCACCGGCACCCGCAGGAAGGCGGCAACGTCTTCGACGGACCAGAGTTCGTCGACGAGCTCTCGCGCAGTCACGGTCATCCTTTCGTGTCGTCAGGCGGCGGCCGGCGTAGTGCCGGCGGGGGTGGTGGCGAGTTCGTGGGCGAGTTCTTCGCGGCCGGCGGTTCGTCGCTCTCTGGCCATGGCGGCGGCGGTGTTGGCGAGCAAGGCGTCACCCGAGGTGTGCCAGCCGACGCCGGCGAAGGTGAGGGTGCCGACGATGAGCGTCGTGTCGTCCTCGTCGAGCCGGTCGACGAGCTGGCCGCCGGCGGCAGGGTGCTCGTGGACCTGGTCCTCATGTCGGCGGAAAGCGACTCGGGTATCCCGAAGGAGTTGGAAGGTCACCGAGTAGCGGCGGGCTTTGGTGAGGAAGTGGCCGCCGTAGCCGAGCATGTGAGCCCACCGCCGTAGCCGGGCGTAAGGGTTGGTGGCCTGCGGCCGGTTGGCGGGTTGAGCGTCAAGGGCGGCTTGACGCGCGGCGACACAGGTGGGGCAGGCGGCGTATCGGGTGTGGGTGCCGCAGTCGGGGCACTCCCAGCGGTCGACGAAGCCGGGCCGGGGCCGGGGGTCACGGGGCCGCTCCGACAGCGGCACGGGCGTGCCGGTGGGTCGGCCGATGCGCCAGCAGGCGTCGATGAGGCGGGCGATGTGGTCCCCGTCGGGGTCGGCGTAGTCCCCGATCGATTCGGCGGTCAGGCGGGTGCTCGTGTGCCCGGTGGCCTCGGTGCTCTTGGTGGCGTACTTGGCAAGGTAACCGGCGGCCATGCCATCGGTGACCTCACCGGTGCCGTCGGTGGCGATCGGCTCCAGGTCGACCTGCTCGCCCCAGGCGATCGGCCAGCCCTCGGGCCGGTCCGGGTGGTTGGGGCTGTGGAAGGCGATCTGCGCGGCGGCGTGGCGCAGGGCGTCGACGAGGTCGTCGATGGTGAACCCGGCCGGTGGCGGGACGATGGCGTCGGGGTCCTGGCCGTCGATGCCGTCGAGGCGGGCGATGGCGTGGAAGTGCACCGCTCCGCGTGCTTGAAGTTCGGCGACCTTGCCCGGTGACAGCCGGACCGGCGGGACCTTGCGGATGTTGCCCGAGGCGGTGACGACCTCGACGCGGGGAACACCTCGGCGGCGGGCGAGCTTCGCTAGGTAGCGTTCCGCGGCTTGCTTGGTGCGGTGCCACAGCTCGCCGGAGAAGATGTTCCAGACAACCTGGTGGTCGTGGTCGTAGCAGTCCAGGCACAGCGGATGCCCGAGCACCGCGTCACCGGATTCATGGCGAGCCCAGCAGACTGCCGGGCGGCCATGTTCGCAGAGGGCGACGTCGCGGCGGGCGTGGCAGGGCTCGGCGCGGCAGTCGCAGCGCTTCCGGTTGCCGCAGGTGTGCCGCTTGACCACCCGCGCATGGACGGTCCCGAAGGACGGTGCGGTGAAGGTGGCGAACACCGCCGGATGCGAGGCGACCGACTCGGGAACACCTTTGCCGCCGACGAGGCCGGCGCGCAGGAGTTGGAAGGCGTCGCGTTGGTAGGTCTGCGCGCACGCTGGGCAGACGGTGGCGCGGCGGTTGCCGCAGGCGGTGTAGATCGCGGCGTCGGGCATGGCGTCGGTGTGCCTCTGCTCGACGACGCGGCCGGTGCTCTGTTCGATGGTGAGGAGTTGGCCGGCAAGGCGGATGGGGCGGGTGCAGCCGGCGGCGGCGCGAACGTGCTCCAGCCATCCGAAGTAGTCGGGCTGGGTGGCGCGGAGGAAGGCGGAGCCTTCGGCGGTGTAGGCGTAGACGGGTGTGGTGTCGGCGTTCGAGCCCACACCCCGGGCCAGAGCGGTCCGGGGTGTGAGGTCCAACGTCGAAGCCATCAGGCGGACACCTCGTCGAGGTGCCGGGTGGTGATGGTGTGTTGGGTGACGATGATCCGGCAGGCGCCGCACTGGCGGGCGGCCGGTTCGTGCCGGTAGCAGGGAATGGTGGCGGTCGTGTCGCCGCAGCGGATGGTGACCGGGGTGCGGCAGGGGCCGCCGGGGATGACGTCGATAACGGTGCGGCGGGTGTCGTAGATGTGCGGCTCGTCAGGCCAGGCCGGGCAGGTGTGTGTGATGTGTTCGATGTCGACGACGTAGATGGTCATCGGGCACCACCGAGCGGGGTGCCGTTCACGGTGGCCGTGCTGTGGCCGTTGATGGTGTGCAGCAGTTCCCGGGCGATGGCCGGGGTGACCGAGAGCAGGGCGGCGAGTTCGTCGGCGGTGATGGGTCGGCCGTGGGTCTGCTCGTGCTGGCGGGTGGCGAAGCGGGCGGTGGGTACCAGGTGCGCCGGGACCTCCGGCCGTGCGGCCGGGATCGGTGTGAGCGCGGGTGCCTCGATGGTGGCCGGCGCGGCGGCTGGCGGGGTGTCGACGACGGCCGCAGTGTCGACGGCCAGCGGCGGTGTGGTGTCCGGCGTGACAGCCGGGGGGATGTGTTCGGTGTTCTGCTCGGGCTTGGCGGCCAGGTTGCGGGCGGCGGTGAGCAGGGCGGCGGCTTCGGCTTCGATGGCGGCGAAGTCGGGTCGGATGCGTCCGGCGACGAGTTCGACGCCGATGACGAGGACGACGACCAGGGCGAAGACCAGGCGCAGGCCGAGGCTTCCGGGTGAGGCGAAGTTGATGGTGGCCGACAACAGGGCGGCGCAGGCGAAGACGACCAGGGCTCCGCGTTTGGCGTCCTTGGCGATGCCGGAGGTGCGAACGACGGTCAGCATCGACACCATCGCGGCGTCGAAGATCAGCGGAACCAGGTAGGCGAAGTAGCCGGCGTCTTGGGTCCACAGGTAGTGGGCTTGGTGCAGGTAGCTGGTCAGTAGTGCACCGAGCAGAACGAACCGGTTGTAGCGCTTGATGGATGAGATCGCCTTGAGCATCGCGGGTACGGCGTTGCGGGCGTACTCGGCGGCGAACTGTTCGGTGACGGCGGCGGGATCAGTGGTCGACATGACCAGTCACCTCCGGGGCCGGGATGGTGTCCAGCGGGATGAGGTCGACCACGCCGGAGCAGTGGGCGCACATGATCGGAGCCAGCCCTTGGGCGGCGAGCTGCTCGCGGAAGCAGGGCATGCAGACGAAGTCGGCTGGAAACAGGCCGTCGCCTTCGCAGAGGGCGCAGGGGCCGAGGCAGGCGGGGCAGGGCTTGTAGACGGGGCCGAGGATGTCGTGGGTGCCGGCGGGCGAGCTGCCCTCGATGCACCACAGGCACGGATCAGCAAGGTTGAAGCTCACGACGGGTTCCCTTCGTGGCAGTCAAAGCAGCAGCCGTAGCGGCGGGGGATGTAGTAGGGCTGCACCACGCCGCAGGCGCGGCAGGTACGGCGGGCGCGAAGCGCCTTGGCGATGGCGGCCCGCTGGGCCTCGGTGGCGGTGCGCTTGGGTGCGGCCAGGTCGAGGCGGTAGAGGTAGGCGACGCGCTTGCCGCGCCGCCAGAGGATCTGCGCGACCGGGTCATGTCCGCCCGGTCGAAGGCCGGCGGCGCGCAACTGGCGGCGGGTGGCCAGGCCCGTGGGGGCCATGAAGTAGGGGAAGGTGGGGAACCCGTGGCGAGTGCCGAGCGGGTCGTAGAAGCGGACTTGTAGGCCGGTGTGCTCGGCGAAGTCGGTCACGGCTTCTCACCGCCCCAGCGCTGTTGGGCGGCTTGCTTGGAGATGCCGAGGCGAGTGCCGATCTCGGCCCAGGAGTAGCCGAAGGCACGCAGGCCGACAACGGCGTCTCCGATGGCGTCGTCGAGGTTGGCCGACAGGGCGACCAGGTCGCGGAGGGCTTCGACGTCACCGGCAGCGACGCGGCGGCCGTGGGCGCGGATGATGCGCCGGGCGAACGCAGCGAAGGCGTCGTTCTCGACGACCTCGCGGCGCTTCTGACGTGGGGTGCGCGTCAAGGACGCCTTGACGGTGAACATCAGTCCTCGCCTCCCTGGCTGTGGAGGCGGTCCCACTCGTCGGCAGCCGCCTGTAGGGCGGTGATGACCTGCTCGGCGGTGCGGGCCGGGTCGTCGTTCCACGAGTAGGGAGAGGTGTTCTCGTCGATGACGAAGCCGCCTTCGTCGACAGCGAAGACCGGCGTTGTGGTGTCGAGGTAGTCGACGAACGCGCCGAGGGCGGCGAGGTAGTCAGCGAGGGTGCCGCCGTCGAGCTGGGAGAAGTGCTCGACGCGGTGGCCGGCGCAGGCGATGCCGATGGCCCCGGCGGCGCAGGCCGGCGGGGTGAGGAGGTCGGCGGGGGCGTAGATGTCGTAGTAGCTGCTCTGGGTCCAGCCGTGCCGGCGCAGGTAGAGGGCAGCCATCCGCAGCAGGTCAGCAGGAGTGACCTCGGCGGTGGTGGGTGGTTTTTGGGTAGCCTTCATGGCAGCCACGTCCTTTCGGGGCTGTTGGTGGAGGTCGGCGGAACCGGTTCGCTTTCCAGGGCTGAGGCCGGTTCCGTCGGCCGTTTCAGGTGGTGCGCAGCCGCAGGTAGCGGCGGTGCCGGGTGTCGTCACCGCCCATGGCGGTGGGTGCGGAGGCGAAGACGAGTCGGCCGCTGGCCGAGGCGACCTGGACCATGGCGGCGATGTCCTCGGGACGGCCGATGATCCACAGCTCGGTGTACTGCGCGGCCTTCTGGTTGTTGGCACGCGCGTAGGTGCGTTCGCGGGTGGTCATGCCGCCATCTCCCAGTCGGTCGGGTCGACTGCCGGGGTGGGTGTGCCGGTGGGGCGGCGGGTCCAGGCGGCGTAGTCGGCGATGTTGTAGATGTCGGTGTCGGTGAGGTAGGCGGCCTTGATGCGGCGGGGGATGCCGCCTTCGGCTAGGAGGTAGGCCGCGCCCTGGTTGGTGGGGGCGATGTCGGAGGCGGTGTAGCCCTGCTCGGCCCAGCCTTGGCCGAGGATGATGTTGGAGCTGTTCAGCGAGGTGCACCGGAACGCGGCCCGGTAGCCGAACAGGTCCCGCAGCGAGGCGGGAATGATGTCCCACGACGGGCGCTGGGTAGCGGCGACGACGGGCATGCCGCAGGCCCGGCCGAGGGAGACCAGTCCTCGCAGGAGGGTGGAGAACTCTTCCTGCTGGGCTTTGGTGCCGAGCACCGTGGAGTACATGGCGAGTTCGTCGATGACGGTGAGGATGACCGACATGCCGTCGTCGGGGCCGAGCTTGCGGCGCCGGTTCGCAAGGAGCCAGGTGTAGCGGTTGGTGGCCACGACCAGGAGCCGGCGCAGCACCGAGATGCCCTGGTCGATGTCGGGGCCGATGAACGCATCGGCCAGGTCGCGCCAGGGGCCGAGTTCGACGAGCTTGGCGTCGAAGAGCACGAGTCGGGTGTTGTCGCACAGGACGCCATGGCCGCAGATGTTGTTGACCAGGCCGGACTTACCGCCTCCGGGCTCACCGGCGGCGAGCAGGTTGTGGTAGACGACGTCGAGGTAGACGGGCTGGCCGAACTCGTCGATGCCAATGAACACCGGGTCGAACATCGACAGGCCAGCACCCACCGGCACCGCCCCAGCGGTGGTGGGAATCGTGGTCATGGGTGCCCTCCTTGGGCGAGTGGTGGGCGCGAGAAGCCACACGAACGAGCCGCAGGGCTCCTCGCGTCCCGGGGTTGGTGTGGGATCAGATCCAGTCGGAGACGTCGTCCGCGTCGGACGACTCGGAAGCCGCGGGCTTCCTGCCGTTGGCGGTGGTGGCCGGCTTCTTGCCGGCGGGCTTGCCCTGTGCCGGGAGGGTGATCGTCGGTGCGTCGACGTCCGGCAGGTCCAGGGCGGTGGGCACCGTCAGCGGCGACGCCGAGACCGGTGCGGTCGGGTCGATGACGTCGACCAGCGGGGAGCCCACGCGGGCGTTGAGCACCTCGCGGCGCTTGATGTCGAACCGCAGATAGGCGGCGTTGCTCTCCGAAGCGCGTTCGATGAGCACCGTGGAGGCGTGACAGGTCACCGCGATCTTGTCGAGCCGGGACTCCAGATCCTTGGCCGACAGGCCGGGACGCAGGTAGACCCAGACCCGCTCACCGACCGGCGTGGGCTTGGCCCACAGGATCAGCGGCAGCGAACCGGACTGGTTGGCGATGATGAACTGCGCGAAGCACACGCGCAGCCGATGCCTCACCACGAGGCACCAGGTCCAGGCGGTGACCTGGCGGCGTACCGGTGTGATGGCGGCGGGGACGCCGACGGCCAGGGCGACCACGACCAGGGTCACCAGGGTCGGGGTGTGGTTGGCGAGCTGCACCCAGGCGGTGAGCAGCACGACCGCCAGGAACACCTCTGGGCTCCACCACCACAGCAGCCGGATGACCGGCCACACGCGGACGAGCAGCCAGACGACAGCGCCGCAGGAAACGCCGATCAGGGCACCGACGAACAGGGCCACGATCGGGTGCCAGTAGGAAGCGGCCACCACGGCCGACAGAACGCCGACGATGACCGCCGTCAGGATGAACGCCATCTTGGCGTTGCGCGCGGAGGAACGGTGAACCTTGGCCTCGATGACCGTCACCGTTGCGGTGGACTTGCCGCCGAAGCGGCGGGGGCTAGACTTGGACACGACGAGTCCTCCCAATGCCAGTTGGGTCGGATGAGTAGGCGGCACCGGGGTCGGCAGACGTAGGAGTCAGTACCGACCCCGGGCCATTTCTTTGGGGTTGTCACCACTGCCAGGTGGCGACCGGACCGGGAGAAGTAGGAGTCAGGAACAACTCCCGGAACCGTCTTGAGGTGGGGTTCAGCGGACCGTCAGGCCGCTAGCTTGGTGGCCACGGACACCAGTGGCACACACAGCACGTCGTGCGATGGACCTACTTGGCCGCAGAACCGTTCTTTGGCTTCAGAGACACCGCCCGGAACGCGACGCCGTTACGCCCGTTGGTCGCCCACGGAATGGCCTCCAACTGCTCGACGGCCAGGAAGTCACCCACCTTCACGCTCGGCTTCTCACCCGCCGTGGTGATGGTGATGACCTCCCCGCCCGTCTCGTCGAGGACGAAGACCTGGGTGGACCACATGAGCCGGCCCGTGTTCTTCTCGGACTTCTGGTTGCCGTTCTGGTCGTTCTTCGGCTCCGGGTCCTTCGACGCCGTCACCTGCTTGCTCGTGGTGTCCACGTACAGCTTCACAACAGACCTCCTGTGTCTGAGCGCATCCCCAGTGGACGACTGCTCTTGTGCGGCTTGTCGCTCGCACTTCAAGAAGACATCGACGCGGGTGACGTCGGAACGGCTTTGCATGGACGCTTGGGACGTTTATAGTGGTGAAAACGTCCCCATCGTGAGGAGCGACGATGGCAAACGATCGTCTGCGAGACGCGCTTGAGCGGTCTCGGGTATCAACGGCCGAACTGGCGCTTCTCACTGAATGCGACGTCAAGACCGTGAGCCGTTGGCTTGCCGGCAGGGTTCCGCATCCTCGTACCCGCTTTAAGATCGCGAAGCGGCTGAAGGAGGACGAGGACTACCTGTGGCCAGGTGCGAACAGAGCCGCCGCCGAGGTTTCGGACTCTGCCGGAGTGGTCCAGTTCTATCCCACACGCGGAGCGGTGCCGCCAAACCTCTGGGATCGACTACTCGACGCAGCAACAGCCGAGGTAGGCATCCTTGTGTACGTCGGGATGTTCCTGACCGAGAAGCCTGATCTCCTGGACCGCTTGCGCAAGAAGGCGGCATCTGGCGGGAGGATACGCATACTGCTAGGCAATCGGGACAGCAATGCGGTCAAGCAACGGAGTGTTGATGAGGGGATCGGACCGGAGACGATCTCGGCGAAGATTGATCAGGCGAACGCCTTCTTCAGGTCGCTCGGTGGCGTGCCGAATGTCGAGGTACGGAACCATTCGACGGTGCTCTACAACTCGATCTACCGCTTCGACAACGACATGATTGTGAATCCTCACGTCTACGGCAAGACCGCTCCCATGGCGCCGGCGATGCATCTGCGTAAGACGGCAGCTTACGGCCTCTTCAACACCTACGCGGACAGCTTTGAGGCAGTGTGGCATTCGGCGACACCAAGCGAAAGCGGGAGCTAGCAGATGCCCAAGACTGACTATCTGAACGATCCGACCGCCCCGCAGGCCAACTCCCTCGTGGTGGCCGTGACAGTCTTCGTCCAGGACGAACAAGGGCGCGTACTACTCATTAGACGGTCCGATAACAGCCTGTGGGCCTTGCCTGGAGGCGCACAGGACGTCGGGGAGTCGACTGCACAGGCAGCCGTCCGCGAAGTCGACGAGGAGACTGGCCTCCAGGTGGAACCCACCGGGATATCTGGCATCTACTCGGATCCCGCTCACGTGATCGCCTATGACAACGGCGAAGTGCGGCAGGAGTTCTCGATCTGTCTACGTGCCCGGTTAGTCGGCGGCAGGATCCGAACTAGTAGCGAGTCAACGGAGGTCAAATGGGTCGAGCCGGCGAGCCTTCAGGCTCTGCCGATACATCCATCCATGCTCCTACGAATCATGCACGGGTTGGAACGCGACGCGCCCTACCTGGGCTAGCCGGCGAATTCGCGGAGGCGGCTTGTCGTCCTAGTGATGGCGTCAGCCAAATCCTGCTGGGCGCTGTCTATGAAGGCGGTGACCATGTCGCTGGGGCCATACCGCTCCTTGATCTCGGCGACCCTGCTCGCGAAATCTGTAGGCTCTCCGTCAGGTGTGGTGGTGAGGTCACACATCCACAACGCGTCTCTCACTGGCCCCTCTTCGTCCCGGAATTCGGCCAGTTGCCCTTCCAGCCCGCGGAGACGGGCTTCTCTGACAGCGCAGGAATGATGCGCGACGAGATGGACGAGTCTTTCCGGCGCGTTTATACCCCTCAGATAGACCGCACCGTCGAGCGGATGAAAGCCAGTCACGGCCAGGTGAGGCGCGTAGCCGACATCGTGAAGGATCGCTGCGGCTTCAAGCAGGGAAGCATCGTTACCGACAGCCGCAGCGAGGGTCCGTGCTTTCTGGGCGACGCCCTGAACGTGAGCCCAACGACGAGGCAGGATGCCCGACAGGTTTTGGCGGGAGACCTCATAGGCCCACGGAACCAGCGACATGCACAGACCATAACGCCACCACTGTCCCCTCAGCACTGCCCATTCGGACAGCCAGCCGGCCGGGCTGCCGGCGATGTGGTTCAAAGTTTCTGTACGTCTTCAAGGCGGCCCGCAAGGGGCCGCACGCGCCGCCGCCTAGGCGCGCGCCGGCCGCTTAGCTGTCGCACACGGCCGACACGCCTACGCCCGGCGGCTGGCGCGGAAGCGTGAAGCCCAAGGGCCGCCGCAGAACGACAGGCAGTTGACCGTGGGTGTGGTGGGCCGGCAGCCGGCCGGGCCGCGCGGCCACGAGCCCGCGCGGCGTAGGGGAGCGCACG
>NZ_JBFAMU010000044.1:0-20775 GCF_040656655.1 Micromonospora sp. NPDC049799 | reverse complement strand
CGCTCACCGCCGCCCGCCTCGTCCGCCGGGCCGCCGACCTGGGCGCCCGGGTGGCCGTACTGCCCGAGCTGTTCCTGCCCGCGTACCATCCGCCGACCCTCGCCGCGGACCCGGCCGGCACCGACGTGGCGGCCGACCACGACGGGCGTGTGGACGACCCCCGGCTCGCGCCGCTGTGCGCGGCGGCCCGCGACGGGAGCACGGCGGTGGTGGTCGGGGCGGCGGTCCGTCACCCGGACAGCCGGCGAACGATCTCATCCCTGCTGGTCGACCCGACCGGAGCGGTCCGGGTCGCCTACGACAAGCAGCAGCTCTGGGGCGGTGAGCGGGAGCTGTTCCACCCCGGCGACCGAGGTGCCACCCTGCTCGTCGGCGATTGGCGGCTCGGCCTGGGCATCTGCTACGACGGCTGCTTCCCGGAGCACGGTCGGGCCGCCGCCGACGACGGGGCCCACGGGTACCTGTGCCCGAGCGGCTACCTCGCCGGCTCCGAGCACCGCCGCGACCTCTACTACGCCGCCCGCGCCCTGGACAACACGATGTACGTGGTGTTCGCCAACGCGGTCGGCGGCACCGACCCGTGGCGGTTCAACGGTGGCGCGGCGGTGTACGACCCGGAGGGCCGGCCGCTGGCCCGTGCGGCGGACGACGGCGAGGAGGTGCTGGTCGTCGCGCTCGACCCGGCATCGCTCGCGGCGACCCGGGCGGCCCACGCCATGCTCCTCGACCGCCTTGCCGACCAGGGCCTCACCCGTTCGGCACTGGCGATCTGAACGGACGGTGGTGGGGCCTACGCCCTGTCGGCCGGCCACCGGAGTCCCGTAAGGTGCGCGAGTGCCGCTGCTCCTGCTCGACCTGGACAACACCCTGCTCGACCGGGCCGGGCCGTTCCGCGCCTGGGGCGAGCGGTTCCTGTCCGACATCGGCGCGCCGCCCACCGACATCGACTGGCTGCTCTCGGTCGACGCGGACGGGCTGACCAACCGGTGGGACGTCGCCGACGCCATCCGGGACCGGTACGCGCTGCGGATCCCGTCCATCGACCTGGTCGAGGAACTGCACGACGGCGTGGTGACGAACACCCGGCTGGACCCGCTGGTCGCCTGTGCCCTGCGGATCGTCGACGACGCCGGCTGGGTGCCGGTGGTGGTCAGCAACGGCTCGCTACGCCAGCAGGACACCAAGATCCGGCAGACCGGGCTGGACCGCTACGTCGCGGACTGGGTGATCTCCGAGGAGGCCGGAGTCAGCAAGCCCAACCCGCGGATCTTCGCACTGGCCGCCCAGCGGGTGCGGATGCCGCTGCGCGGCGCCTGGGTCATCGGTGACAGCCCGGAGGCGGACATCGGCGGTGCCGCGGCGGTCGGCCTGCCCAGCGTGTGGCTGCACCGGGGCAGGCCGTGGACCGACACGCGGTTCTCGCCCACCCGCACCGTCGACGGCGTGATCGCCGCCGTCGCCACTGTGCTCGGCGCCTGAGCGCCCGCCCCGTCCGCCGGGCCGCGCGGGCCTGCCGGTCGGCCGCCCGGCCCCGGGTCGTAATTCGGTTGACCGCCAGGCCGGCGGGTCGAGAGCATGGTCGGCGCAACGTGCACACCGGGCGAGCGCCCGGTCGAGGAGAGGGGGTCGGTCATGGCCGTCTTCGCAGGTCGTACCCACCTGCCTCCATCAGCCTCGAACAAGGGATCACACCCGCAGTGCGCGACCACGACCTTCCGGCGCCCGAGCGCCGCACCCGCGGCAAGCGCCGCTTCGACGACGACGAACCGCAGTTCCTGAAGCGCGGGCCGGCCCAGCCGGCCCTGGCCGACCCCGACGACGAACCCGATCCGGACACCGGGGAACGCTGGTCGTCCTGGGACGACGCCGTCCACGGTCCGGAGCCCCACCCGGACTGGCTGGTCACCGAGCTGGCCGCGAAGGACACCGAACTCGGTGTGCTCAAGACCGGCAAGGAGGCCGACGTCCACCTCGTCCGCCGGGCCGTCCCCGGCACCGACCGGTCCTGCCTGCTGGCCGTCAAACGGTACCGGGACGCCCAGCACCGGCTGTTCCACCGGGACGCCGGCTACCTGGAGGGGCGCCGGGTCCGCCGGTCGCGGGAGAACCGGGCGATGGCCGGCCGGACGGCCTTCGGCCGGGAGATGATCGCCGGGCAGTGGGCGGCGGCCGAGTTCGCCGCGCTGGCCCGGCTCTGGGAGATCGGCTCCCGGTACGGCACGATCACCGTCCCGTACCCGGTGCAGGTGCGCGGTACCGAGCTGATGCTGGAGTTCCTCGGTGACGCCGAGGAGGGGACCGCGGCGCCCAGACTGGCGCAGCTGCGGCCCGGGCCGGACGAGGTGCGGGACCTCTGGCAGCAGTTGGTCGACGCGCTGGTGGTGCTCTCCCGCGCTGGCTACGCCCACGGTGACCTGTCCCCGTACAACCTGCTCGTGCACGCGGGCCGGCTGGTGCTCATCGACCTGCCGCAGGTGGTCGACCTGGTGGCCAACCCGCAGGGGCCGGAGTTCCTGGCCCGTGACGTGCGGGTGGTCGCCACCTGGTTCGCGGGCCGGGGGCTCCCGGCCTCCGTGGCAGATCCGACGGCGCTGACCGAGCTGCTGCTGCGGGAGGCGGGAATCCGCTGACGTGCGTGTCCCGGGCGGCCCCTCGGCCGCCCGGGACGCCCCGTCACTGGAGGTAGCGCTCGACCTCGGGCTTGGGGCGTACGCCCTGGGCGTCGGGGTCGCCGTGGGTCTGCCGGGCGGCCCGCCGCCGGCGCAGCAGGTCCCAGCACTGGTCCAGGGATTCCTCCAGCGCGCGGAGCCGCTCGCGGGCGTCGTCGTCGGTGCCCGTCTCGTGGGCCTGCGCGTCGGCACGCAGCCGGTGCTCCTCGTCGACCAGCTCGGAGATCCGGTTCAGGATGGTCTTGTCGTCCATGCCCCTGAGCCTGGCACAGGGTGCCCCGGTGCGTCGCGTGTTGCGAGGGCGAGA
Organism: Micromonospora sp. NPDC049799; assembly: GCF_040656655.1. Taxonomy (NCBI): domain Bacteria; kingdom Bacillati; phylum Actinomycetota; class Actinomycetes; order Micromonosporales; family Micromonosporaceae; genus Micromonospora; species Micromonospora sp. NPDC049799. The sequence continues at coordinate 17,799 of NZ_JBFAMU010000044.1, read as the reverse complement.
GACTGCTGTGGCGACGGCACGAGTAGTGGCGGCACTCACGCTCTCAGGCTGAGATGGCCGTGGCGGCGGGCACCACCGCACTGGTGGGCGCGGCGAGGGTCCGTACGTGTTCGACGAGGGCGATGAGGATGCGCTTGCTGGATCCACGGTCGCGGGCGTCACACAGCAGCACGGGCGTACCCGGGTCCAGGTCGAGGGCTTGCCTCACCTGCTCGATGGTGTATTGCCGTGCGCCGTCGAAGCAGTTGACCGCCACGACGAACGGGGTGCCACGGTTCTCGAAATAGTCAAGCGAGGGGAAGCAGTCGGCGAGGCGACGGGTGTCGGCGAGGACGACGGCTCCGAGTGCACCGAGGGCGAGTTCGTCCCAGAGAAAGGCGAAGCGGTTCTGGCCGGGCGTGCCGAACAGGTACAGGGTCAGATCCTCGCTGATGGTGATGCGTCCGAAGTCCATCATGACGGTGGTGGTGCTCTTTCCCCCGACGCCGGAGGTGTCGTCGACGCCGATGCCGCGCTCGGAGAGATCTTCCTCGGTGGTCAGGACGCGGGTCTCGCTCACCGATCCCACAAGGGTTGTCTTGCCGACGCCGAAGCCGCCGGCGACGAGGATTTTGACGGCCGTGGGCATGCGATGGCCAGGGTCGTCAGAGCGCTCGGAGCCCATTGAGGACATCCTCCAGGGTGCGGTTGTCGTGGGTGATCGGTCGGGGCGCGGGTTCCCGTACCTCGATGAGCCTGTGGACGACGAGGTCTCCCAGGAGCACCCGAACGGTTCCGAGCGGGAGGTCCAGGCAGGCGGAGACCTCAGCGACGGACATGACCCTGCGGCACAGCGTGAGGATGCTGAGGTGCTCGGGGGCGAGGCCGTGCAGCTGGTCATGGGATTGCTGGGTGGTCTTGATCAGGGAGATGAGGTCGAAGCGGCCAGCGACCGGTCGTGCGCGGCCGTGGGTGACGGCGTAGGGACGCACGACGGGTCCTGGATCGTCGTCGACCGGTGTGGGGCCTGTGGTCACGCTCGCCTACTTTCCCGGGCCGGCGCCGTTGGAGCGCGTGGGTGCGGTGAGGTGACGTCCGGCCTGCTTGACGAGTCTCGCCATCTCGAAGGCGATGAGACCCAGGTCGGCGTTCTCGGTGGCGAGTACGCTCAGCGAGGCGCCCGAGCCAGCAGCGGTCACGAACAGGTACGTCGACTGCATCTCGATGATGGTCTGCTGGACCGGTCCTCCACCGAAGCGGCTGCTGGCACCTCGGGCGAGGCTCTGGACGCCGGAGGCGAGTGCGGCGAGGTGCTCGGCGTCGTCGCGGCTCATGCTGCTGGAGAAGGCCAGGAGCAGCCCGTCGTTGGACAGCACGATCGCCTTGTCGACTTCTCCTACCCGGGCCACCAGATCGTTGAGCAGCCAGGCCAGGTCGGTGTTCACCGCGTTCGTCATGGGCACGTCTCTTTCGAGGGGTGGGGTCAGTTGCCGGGGGCGGTGGGAGTGGCCTCGCCGTCCTGGTCGTCGTCCGCGTCGGCGGCTCGGCCTCTGCGCGTGCCGTCCTGGAAGGCGGTCATCTTCCGGCGGACCACCTCAGGGTCCCGCTCGGGAACTGGCGCCGGCTGCGGTGTGGGGGCCTCGGTTGGTTGGGATGCGCGGCGGACCCGCTGCGGCAGGCCAACGTCGGTGACGTCGCTGGCCGTGGCGGAGGGCACGCCCACCATTGGCCCGGGGGTGGTGGACGCCGGGCGCCGCGGGGTCGGAACCACTGCGGTGGACGGCTGTGCCGGTGCCTGGTCGTCGGCGACGGGTTGCCGTGCACCGACGATGGCGAGAGCCTGCGTGTCCGCCTGCGGACCGCGCAGGGCGGCGTCTGCGCCGGCTGCTTGCGGATCGGTGACAAGGTCGCTGGGGATGAGCACCACCGCGATGGTGCCGCCGTACGCCGATTCCTTCAGGCTCACGCGTACGCCGAGGCGCGACGCGAGACGCGCAACCACGAACAGCCCGAGCTGTGGATTGTCGGACACGCGGAAGCCCTCCGGGGTATCCAGCCGGGCGTTTGCCGCGGCGAGATCCTCGGGGTCCATGCCGAGACCGCGGTCCTCGACTTCGATGGCGTAGCCGTGGGCGACGAGTTGACCGGTGACGCGGACGGGTGTGGTGGGCGGGGAGAAGGACAGTGCGTTCTCGATCAGCTCAGCGAGCAGGTGGGTGGCGTCGGCGACGGCGCGGCCGGCAAGAGCCGCGTCGGCGATGGGGAGGACGGAGACGCGGGTGTAGTCCTCGACCTCGGCGACGGCTCCGCGTACCACGTCGAGGATCGGGATGTCACGCTTCCAGGTTCGCGGCGAGGTGGCGCCGGTGAGAACGATCAGGTTCTCCGCGTTGCGACGCATCCGGGTGGCGAGGTGGTCCACGTCGAACAGACGCTCCAGCGTCGTGGCGTCGTCCTCCTTGCGCTGCATCTCGGTAAGCAGGGTGAGCTGCCGGTGCACGAGCCCTTGGGTGCGGCGGGAGATGTTGAGGAACATCGCGCTGACGTCGCGACGCAACTCAGCCTGCCCGACAGCGGCCCGGATGGCGGTGTGCTGCACGTCGTTGAACGCGCCGCCGACCTGGCCGAGCTCGTCGCGGCCGTAGTCGAGGTCCGGCGCTTCGGCGTGTACGTCGACGCGCTCGCCCCGACTGAGTCGCTCGACCACCGTGGGCAGCTTGTCGGATGCCAGGTCACCTGCGTCTCGACGGAGGCGGTCCATACGCCGGACGAGGTGCCGGGAGGCCAGCAGCGACGCCCAGACCATCAGTGCGCCGAGGCCGGTGGCGAACAGCAGGCGGAGTACGACGCCGGCGACCACGGGGATGGCGGCGGCGACCAGTGCGTCGCCCCGAGCGAGGATCAGGTCGTTGACCCCGTCACGGGCCGCCTGGGAGGCGCGTTGCCAGTCCGCGACGGTCAGACGGGCGGCGCTGGTCGGACCGGCCTCGATGACCTGGTCCTCGTAGCGTTGCAGGCGCCCGAAGGTGTCTCCGGTGGTGAGCTGGCGCAGCGCGGCCTGGTCGTCGGCGTGCAGCCTGGGGCCGGTGTCCCGGATGAGGAACCGGTAGGTGCCCACCAGTTTGGTGAACTCGGCGTGCTCGGCGGGGCTGAGCCGCCCGGCGGTGAGTGCTCCCGTCACCAGGGCGTCCTGCTGGGACATGACCTCCCATGCGCGCTTGAGGTCGATCAGGTTCGCGGTGGTGTTGGCGATCTGCTCGTCGTCGAGCTTGCCGAGAGAGCTCCACACCCGGAAGATGCTGTCGATGACGGTGGTGTAGCCGGCGATCGCGGTGGCGCGGTCCACGGTCACACCGTCGATCGGCTTGCGGGTGTTGTCCAGTTGCTCCAGCTGCGCCACGGTGTCCTGGACGAGCTTGTCGGTCTCGTCGCTACCAGCTAGGCGCGCCTGCCAGCGTCGGGACTGCTCGACGAAGGTGGCCACCGCGGTGTCGGTGGCCTTGCGTGTCTCCTCCAGGGCGGCCCGGTCACGCACGGCGCTGCCGAGATAGACGACGCTGGCCCGCCGCTCCTGCTGGAGGGTGGCGATCAGCGGCTCGCTGGGCTCGTAGACCTTGGCGTTGAGTTCGTTGACGCCGAGCATGTTCGCCCCGTCCCGCAGGGTCATCCACGCGGCGAACGCCCACAGCAACACCAGAGCGGTGATCAGGAAAGCGACCTGCCTGCGCAGGGTGATTGTGCGGGAGCCCATCACACCGTCCCCGGGAAGATAATCTGCGGGATCGCTCGCTTGGCCGGCTCCCGCTGCTGAGAGTGGCTGCCCGTGAGCGCGCAGAAACGTTAGCAGCGCCCGTTGCGCCCCTCAAGGTCGTCACGATCGAACGTCGTCGAAACGCCTGCTCGGCGCTGCGGCGGCACCAGCGCGCGTTTCACAAGGGCGGCCGGCAGTTCCGGTGACACACGCCCTAAGCCCGAGCCATCTGGTAGGTCACGTCGGTCAGTTCCTGCGAACGGGCCCACAGCGCCTGCTGCAACGCCTCGTCCCGGGCGCGCGGGCCCAGGTCCACGCGTACGGGATGCCCGGTCAGACCCTGCCAGCCGTCCGGGCCGTACACGTCACCGCCACGGACGTCCGGATCGGCGGCGGCCCGCACCGTGGGCAGGGCCGCTGAGGCGATGTCGTGGGTGAGCCATGTGGTGCACCACTGTGTCTCCGGGCGGGCGAGCAGTCTCATCCACAGGGGGCCGTCACGGGTGATGTCGGTGCGCGCTCCCCCGGGGTGTGCGGCGACGGAGATCACCGGGGCCTGGGCGGCCTCCAGTTGCTGCTGCATCCGGTGCATCGTGAGCAGGTTCGCCAGCTTGCTGTCGCTGTAGGCCTGGAAGGCGCGGTAGCGGCGGGTCCGCCACTGGAGGTCGTCGAAGTCGATCGAACCTCTGCGCTGGGACAGGCTGCTGACCCACACCACGCGGGCGGACGGTGCGGCCAGCAGGAGCGGCATCAGGCGGCCGGTCAGCGCGAAGTGTCCGAGGTGGTTGATGCCGATGTGCTGTTCGAAGTCGTCGGCGGTCCGTCGCGGCGGACCGACCAGGGTCATCACGCCAGCGTTGTTGATCAGGACGTCGAGGTGGTCATGGCGGCGCGCAAGGGCTTCGGCGGCGGCGCTGACGGATGCGAGTGACGCCAGGTCGACGTGCAGGACGCTCACCGTTCCGGTCGGTGCCGCCGCGGTGATGGCGGCGGCGGCCGCTTCGGCTCTGGTCTGGTCTCGGCAGGCCAGGACCACCGAGGCACCTCGTCGCGCGAGAGCGGTGGCGGTGGCTCTGCCGATGCCGGTGTTCGCGCCGGTGATCAGTACCGTCTTTCCGCTGAGGTCCGGGATCTGGTCGATCCACCAACGCGGCGTAGTGAGCTCGCTTCGCACCCGGCCAGCCTATGGCGTCCGACCGCCGTGAGACACCCGTGAGGTGTGGCGGCACCCCATGCGGGCCCGGGCAGAACGAGAAGAAGTGGTGAAGTGTGTCCACAGAGATCAGAGCTTGGCGTGAGCGTCCTCGTCGCGCCTGCGACATCGGTGAGTGACCAGGTGGCCACCGTTTCCGGTCAAATCCCGGCCGAATCCAACCGAGCGTCAAATAGATCCGCTTCTATGAAACTCTCCGCAATGGCAAGACCTCTGGCTGTGATGTTCGTCTCACTCGACACCGGTTCGTGGAAGATCCACCATGTGGAGAGCAGTTGATCGGACCACCTGAAATGCACACCGTGTCCGTAGGGCGCAGCGCCGGCGTCGGTCTCCAGTGGATCGGCGAGGCGAGGCTACGAACCCGAAGGGAATCACGTATTCGGATCGAGGTGCAGCCGCCCGGCGACCCGACAGGGAGATTTGATGACCGGTTCGTCTCTCTTCGACCATCTTGCTCGGCAGCTGACGGGCTTGTGCGAGGTTGCGCAGACGCGGTCCGACGAGCCGCTACACCTTCTGGGTGACCTGCTCGGACCTACCGGAGCGCGCCCGCTTTCCGCCCCCCCTGCCTGGCCGTCCAACGTTGCGGACGACCACACGCCAGTGGAGTTCTCCATCGCCTGCAACGCTGGCGAACCGCCCACGCTGCGCATTCTGGGTGAGGCGCTGGGATCCCCGCCGGACGCGATGTCGAACCAGACCGCCGCGTACAGGTTTCTCAGCGCGCGGCCGAGCCGTTCGGGCATTTCGCTGTCCCGGTTGACGGCGGTTGAGGGCCTCTTCGCCACCGACCGGCCGCTGGGCGACTACACGCTCTGGCACAGCCTGGTGTTCCGAAGTGGACGGCAGCCCGAGTTCAAGGTCTATCTCAATCCGGAGGTTCGCGGGATCCAGCGGGCGCCCGACCTGGTCGCCGAGGCGCTACGCCGGCTGGGGCTCGGTGGGGCGTACCGGTCCATTTTCGACCATGCTGTCCGCCCGGGTGAACTGGGACGGCGGGATCGGTTGACATTCTTCGCGGTCGACCTCCATGACGGACCGCACGCGCGCGTCAAGGTCTACCTCACCCACCACGACGCCAGTACGACGGACGTGGCCAGGGCGGCAGGCGCTGTCGACGGTATCGACGCCGAAGACGTCGCGTCGTTCTGCACTGCGGCCGGGGGCGGGCGGCGCCACTTCGGCGGGCTGCCGCTGGTCGGTAGCTACACCTTCACCAGCGAGACGAAGAAGCCGGTCGGATACAGCGTCTACGTGCCGATCCGCGGCTACGTCAACGACGACCAGGAGGCTCGTGAACGGGTGGCGCCGCTCCTGGCCCGGTACGGCTTCGACAGCGCTCTGCTCGATCGCGCGATCGCTGCGGTGACGGACCGACCGCTGCGCGATGGTGTCGGGCTCATCGCCCATGTCTCGCTGCGGCTGGGCCCGCCCCGGCCGGGAGTCACCGTCTACCTGTCCGCGGAGGCGTACCAGGTGAGTCCGCCGCGGGGAGGGCGACTGGATGCCACCCCGGGCCGCATGAACGCCGCGGCCGACCGCGCCGCGGTCTGATCACCGAGCAAGGAGCTTGTGCCCATGGACGCGCCCCCGATCTTGCCGCCGTACCGCATCAAGGTGGTGGAGCCGATCCCGTTCCTGAGCGCGGAGGATCGTCGCCGGGCCCTCGCCGAGGCTGGCTACAACCCGTTCAACCTGCGGGCCGACCAGATCACCGTCGACCTACTGTCCGACTCCGGCACCGGCGCCACCTCCGCCGCTCAGGAGGCCGCCGCCGCGGTCGGCGACGAGTCGTACGCGGGTGCGCGATCGTGGTTCCGGTTCTGCCACGAGCTCCGCGAGTTGACCGAGTACCCGCACATCCTTCCCGTGCACCAGGGCCGGGCCGGCGAGCGGATCCTGTTCACCAGCCTGCTTAAGCCCGGCCAGATCTGCGTCAGCAACACCCATTTCGACACGACGCACGCCAACGTCAAGCTCGTCGGAGCCGAGGCGGTGGACCTGCCGTGTCCAGAGGCCGCCGACCTGGACAGCCACGCACCGTTCAAGGGCAACATCGACCTGGACGCCCTGGAGAAACTCCTGACCGGGCCCGACGGGCACCGGGTCGGTCTGGTGCTGATGACCATCACCAACAATGGTCTCGGCGCGCAGCCGGTGTCCATGGCGAATCTCACCGCTGTCAGGGACCTGTGCCGGCAGCACGAGAAGCCGTTCTTCCTGGACGCGGCACGGTTCGCGGAGAACGCGTGGCTGGTCGGTCAGCGCGAGCCGGAGTACCGCGACTGGACCCCACGGGAGATCGCCACCCGGGCGTTCCAACTCGCCGACGGTTGTGTCGTGAGCTTGAAGAAGGACGGCCTGTCGGCGATCGGCGGGTTCCTCGGGTTGCGTGACGACGGCCTGCACGCCGCCTGCGAGGCCAACCTGATCGCCACCGAAGGCTTCTCCACCTACGGCGGACTGGCGGGCCACGACCTTGAGCGGCTCGCCCAGGGGCTACGGGAGGTGCTCGACCCCGCCTATCTGCGCGCCCGGGCCGCCTCGACCGCGCGACTGGCCCAGATGATCAACGACGCCGGCGTGGACACCGTCCAGCCGGCCGGCATTCATGCCCTCTACCTCAACGCCGGCCGCCTGCTGCCGCACCTGTCTCCGGGTGAGTTTCCGGGGCATGCCCTTGGCTGCCAGCTCTACCTCGACGGCGGGATCCGGTGTGCCGAACTCGGATCGCTGTACCTGGGTGGCATGAACGACGAGCACCGTCTGGTGACTCCCGCACCGTTCGAGTTGGTGCGGCTGGCCATTCCTCGCAGGGTCTACACCGACACCCACTTCGAGTACGTCGCCGCCGTGCTGGCCGCCATCGCGAAGAACCCGGAGCGGGTGGGTGGCTACCGGGTCGTCTCGTCGCCGCCTCTGTTGCGTCACTTCAAGGTGCGGCTGGCGCCGGCCGACGAGAAGGACGTCGAGTAGGGGCCACGAGGCCGACGATGGCCGACCCCGGGCTGGATGCGCCGATGGGTGGTGTGTCCAGCCCGAAGCGTCAACGACGTCAGCCGGCGACCGGCAGGCGGCTGAGGGCATGTTGGACAAGCTCGATCAGTGCCCGCTTGCTGGAGGACCGGTCTCGCGCGTCGCACCACAACAACGGAATTCCGGGATCGAGCCGCAACGCGGCCCGGATCTCCTCCGAGTTGTAGAGGCACTGACCGAAGAACCTGTTGACGGCGACGACGAACGGAATCTTGCGCCGTTCGAAGTAGTCGATGGCAGGAAAGCTGCTGTCCAGGCGGCGAGTGTCGATGAGCACGATCGCGCCCACCGCGCCCTGCGCCAGTTCGTCCCAGACGAACCAGAAGCGGTCCTGCCCCGGTGTACCGAACAGGTAGAGCACCACGTCGGGGGTGATGGTGATGCGTCCGAAATCCAGTGCGACAGTGGTCTTCTTCTTGTTCTCGACGCCCGTCACGTCGTCCACGCCGACGCTGGCCTGGGTCAGGACCTCTTCCGTGGTCAATGGCGGAATCTCGCTCACCGATCCGACCAAGGTGGTCTTGCCGGTACCGAACCCGCCAGCCACAACGACCTTGACCGATGTCCGATCCACGTTACGTATCCCTCTTCACTAAAGTCTCTCGAGGCCGGCAAGGACCGTCTCCAGCAGCTTACGGTCGGCGACCGTCTGCTGGGCGGGGGAGCCGATCACCAGGAGTCCCTGCTCGAGGAGCACGTCGACCATGACTTTGGTGATGGTGAGCGGACGGTGCAGATACGCCCCGATCTCGGCGACGGACATCCAGCGCCGGTGACACAGCCGGAGAATGTCCGCGTACTCCGGTTCGAGACGCATCGACTCGTTGGGCATGGCGATGACCTGGGTGGCCAGGTCCAAGGCCGTGTTACGGGGACTCGTACGACCGTTGACGAGGATGTAGAGGGGGACGAGCCCGCCTACCGCCTCGTCGTCGGCGTCCCCGATGTCATGCATGGCCCGTCCCCGGCTGGCCGTTGGACGGCACCGGGGTTCGCGCCTCGGAACCGAGGTACTCGCCGATGCGGGTCACCATGCGACCCATCTCGTAGGCGACGGTTCCCATGTCGACCGACTGCTCGCAGAGCACGGCCAACCGGGCGTTCTTACCGGCCTCGGCAACGAACAGGGTTCGCTTCCGATACTCGATGATGACCTGCTGAACGGAACCGCTGTCGAAGAACCGGCCGATTCCCGCGGCGACGCTGTGCAGGGAGGAGGCGCCGGCCGCCAGCGAATCGGCGGGGTCCTGCTGCAGCGACGACGACTTCTGCACAACGAGTCCGTCTGCGGAGAGGACCAGTGCACAGACGACATCTGGAACCCTTACGAGATCGTCGAGGATCCACGTCAGGTTGCTGTGTGCGGAGTTAGTCATGCTTCCCTGCCTTGGTCATCACTGGTTGCCGGTCGGTCGCTGTCGGCCGCCCGGCCGGCCGCCCAGCCGCGCTGGTACTGCGTCAGTCGGTCCCGGACCTCCTCAAGGGGCCGGGTGGAGCCCGGGGACTCGTACTGGGCCGGTTCCTCGTTACGCAACATGGGGGCGAGGTGCTGTTGCGGCTGTCGCAGTGGAAGGGCGGGGCGGGCGTCGAGTCGGGAGCCGCGGGCAGTTCCCAGCACTGCCGGTCCCTCGGGCTGCCGCGAACCGTTGGCGTTGTTTCGCTGATGATTCTCGGTCATCGTTCCGGCCGCACTTCCCGTCTTCTCGCCCTGCTCGATCGGGGTGTGAGGACGCGACTCGACCGGTCGTCTCGGCAGCGCCGCCACTCCCGCCGCGGGAATGGTCGGGACACCGACCGGGGAGTCGCCGCCGACCGACACCGCGGCAGCGACGGTCGACAAGGGCTTCTGCGAGATCGTGTCCGTGAGGTCCGGGGCAGCGTCCGGAACGACGATGCGGTCCGGCAGCAGGACGATCGCGAGTAGCCCGTTGTAGGCCGAGGTGCGAAGGGTCACCCGGATCCCGTCGCGCTTGGCCAACGCCGCCACGACGTGCAGACCGATCTGCGTACCGTCGCGAAGGGCGGCCACGTCCGGCGTGGGCGCGGTGGCCAGCAGCGCGTTGGCGCGCTCCAGTCTCTCCGGTGTCATTCCCACCCCCGCGTCCTCGATCTCGACGGCGATGCCGCTCCTGACCTCCCGACAGGTAACCGAGACGGTCGATCCCGGCGGTGAGAAGGCCAGGGCGTTGTCCAGCAGCTCGGCCAGTAGGTGGATGGTTCCGGTGACGGACTGCCCGACCAGTGCCGCGTCGTCAGGCGCGTTGCGGAGGGTGATGCGCTGGTACTGCTGCGCCTCGCCGAATGCGGCCAGGAGCACCCGACGAATGGAGACCGGGTTGTGGAAGCGACGGCCGATCTGTCCACCGGCCAGGATGATCAGGTTTTCCAGGAAGCGCCGGGTCTGCGCGAGATGGTGGTGAATGTCGAACAGCTCGCTCAACATCCGTTCGTCGCCGATCCGGTTCTGCAGCTGCTCGATGACCCGAAGGCCGTGTTGAAGCGGTCGCTGCGGACGACGGGCAATGCCCATGAGCATCGCCATGCTCGCGGCCCGGGTGGTCGCCTCATCGATGGCCGCGCCCGCCGCCGCCTTCAACGAGGCCCGGATGACGTCCGCCACCTGGCCGATCTCGTCGCTTCCGTAGTCCTTGTCAGGAAGATCGACGGTGGTGTCCACCTTCTCGTGCCGGCGCAGCCGGTCGATCACCGCCGGCAGCTGACCCACCACTGTCGTGGCGTCCTTGCCAAGCTGGGCCAGCCGGACGGACAGTGCCTGGTCCACCAACACCTGCGACTGGCGCACCGCCCACAGAATCGCGGCGACGGAGATGGACAGGGCCAGGAGGCTGCCCAGGGTCGCGATCAGCAGTTGGTTGTTGCCGGTGCGCAGCGTCCGGGCGGAGACCTTGTCGGCCTGCTCGATCGTCAGACCGACCAGGTCCTGAGAAACCTGGCGAGTGAGATTGTCCCAGCTGACGCGGTTCGCTGCGAGGCCGCGCGGCGGGCCGTCAGACCACGCGCCGGCGGCGATGATCGCGTTCTCCGCTTCGATCAACTGCTTCCACGAGGGGCTCGCCACCAGAGCGTCATAGCGTTCGCGCGCGTCCGGGTGCAGATGAGGGGACAGGTTGTCCAGGCCGGCGCGATATGACCCCACGAGGCGGACGAACTCGAGGTGGTCCTGCACGCCGAGTTTGCCCGACGCGAAGGCGGCGTCGATCGTCGACCCGGACCGCGACATCTGGTCGCTGACCCGGAAGGTGTCGGTCGCGACGATGCCACCCTGGGCGGCGGCAACGTCGGGAACGATGCGCGCCTGAATGTCGAAGAGCTTCGTCGCCGCGTCGAGCAGGTCGTTGTAGAACTTGTAGACCTCCTTCTCGTCGCCGGACCGGGAATCGATCGTGCTCCGTACGCCGGAGAGCTTGTCGACGTAGCCGACGAAAACCGTCCACTGGTTGACGATCGAGTCGGGTGCGTTGCCCAGACCGGCGTCCGCGACGGCGCGCATTGCCGCCAGGCCGCTGTCGGTGCTCGCCCGCTGTTCGAGCAGTGCCTGCATGTCGTTGGACGGTCGGGAGAGAAAGGCGATGCTCATTCGCCGTTCCTGCTGCACCGAGGCCAGCGCGGGAACGGCGGGAAGCGACACATCCCGTACGCCCTTGGCGACCTCGCGGTTGTAGAAGCCTTGGAAGACCAGGTACCCGGAGGCCACCAACCACAGGGCCAGAGCGACGACACTCGGAATGAGGACTAACCTGATGACCCGCCGCTTTATCGACTGCTCTCGAGTCCGCCGTGGTGTCGACGGGCGCTTGGCTGACTCAGGAAGCGTACGTGCGCGGTCGGCATGTTGATGCGCCAAGTCTTTCCAATCGTGGGCAGCCCGAGGACAGCGAGCGACTAATGTTGGCGGCGCCGATGCGTGCGCAACCGTACCGGCGGCTGGCGGCTCACACTAGCGCACCCCATCCCTGGGCTGATCTCATCGAGGCTCCTCGGGACACGGCGCGGAGCATGCCCGCGCAAACAGCGTCCATAGTAGGCACCAGACCGCTGACTGGGAACAGGCCGATTCCCGTTGTGGTGGCCCGCCTCGTGTCCCTGAGGCGGTGGCGGCGCGGGTCGTGTCGCTCAGCCCCGCCGTAGCACAGTGGGCGGTCAGCCGGCCGCGGCTCCCTCCGATGACCGACGCGCCGACCACAACGTCCGGACGAGCATGGCCGGGTGCAGCAGTGCGGCTGGCGGCGCGAGCATGTGCTGGACCTCGATCATGGTCCGGTGCACCCGTGGCGACACGTGACAGGCCAGCATGACCTGCCGCACGTAACGGTTGAGCAGATCGGTGCCGGCCGGCTTGGGCCCGGTTGTCTCCGGGTACATGAAGTCGCCGCCGGTGGCCATCTTCCAGGGCGTGTCCACCAGTGCGCCTACGGCCCGGTAGTAGGAACGCGCCATGCCCTCCGAGGCGCGACCGAAGCGGTCCAGGGATCGCCCGAGCTCCAGTGCCTCCAACACGGCCACGGTCATGCCCTGGCTGTAGACGGGGTTGAAGCTGCAGATCGCGTCGCCGAGCGCGACGTAGCCGGCCGGCACGACCCGCAGGCGCTCGAAGTAGCGACGGAGCGCGGCGGGAAACTTGCGCGCCTCCCGCTCGCCCAATGGCTCACATCGCGCGAGCAGGTCGGCGATGTACGGTGCGGGTAGGCCGGCGGCGAAGTCGGCGTATCCCTTCGGGTCCAGCGGCGCGTGGTCGCCATGCCAGCCGCCGACCGTGATCACCCAGCGGTCCCCCTCGATCGGAAAGGCGACGCCCGCCCGCTTCTGCCGCGGCGGCACGCCGGCGATCAGGGTCAGACGGCCGCCCTCCGGCAGGTCGCCCGGGCTACGCCGGAGAAGCTGCGTGGTGTACCCGACGTCGCCCCGCACGGTGACAGCCACCGGCGCCGGGCACTCCAGCCGCTCAAGCCAGCCGTTCGATCGACCGCCCCGGCCGGTGGCGTCGACGACCAGGTCCGCGGCGATGTCCTCACCCGACTCGACCCGCACGCCGGTGACGCGTCCCGCCTCCCCGGTCAGGCCGCACACGTCCGCCTTCTCGGTGATCTCCACGTTCGGCAGCGCACCTACGCGCGATCGCACCACCCGCTCCAGATAGGCCCGGCTGAGGCTGATGCCCCGCAGACCCGTGGGGAACCGCACGCGCCGGCCGCCCATCTGGACGGTCAGGACGTCGAGTCCCGGGTCGAACGGTACCGCGCCGCCCGCGATGAGCTCCTCGGTGATCCCGGGAAACAACTCCTCCAGGCCCAGGCGCCCACTGATCAGCAGGGCGTGGGGATGCATCCCGTGGGGTACGCCGCGGCGGTCCCGAGCGGTCCCGGGCAGAGCGTCACGGTCGAGGACCCTGACCAGGTCGAAGCGGCTGGCCAGGGTCGCGGCGGCGGCAAGTCCGCCGATCGACGCACCGATGACAACCGCACGTTCGGCGACCGCACCCATGAGGGCCCTCCCTTACCGTCCGGCACAAGCCTTCGGGTCCGCCTGACATTGATCGTGATTGTGGTCGACTTTCGGGGTCGTGGCGAGCCTCTCGATGCACGATGCGGGTTCGCTTCGGCGGGAACTACGCCGCGGAACGGGCCGACACGGAGACCCGCGAGGCCCGACGGGCGGAGTGAGCCGTCCGGTACGCCGAAGGGCCCGCCCCCCCACCGGGGAACGGGCCCTTCGTCCGTGGTGCGTCAGCTGGCGATCATCCGCCGCAGCACGTACTGCAGGATGCCGCCGTGGCGGTAGTAGTCCGCCTCACCCGGGGTGTCGATCCGGACCACCGCGTCGAACTCGACGCCGCTGTCGGTGGAGACCTTGACCGTACGCGGCGTCTCGCCGTCGTTCAGCGCGGTCACCCCGGTGACGGAGAACGTCTCGGTGCCGGTCAGGCCCAGCGACTCGGCGGTCTCGCCGGCCGGGAACTGCAGCGGCAGCACGCCCATGCCGATGAGGTTCGAGCGGTGGATCCGCTCGTACGACTCGGCGATGACCGCGCGGACACCGAGCAGCATCGTGCCCTTGGCCGCCCAGTCGCGCGACGAGCCGGAGCCGTACTCCTTGCCGGCCAGGACGACCAGCGGGATGCCGGCGGACTGGTAGGCGACGGAGGCGTCGTAGATGGAGCTCTGCTCGCCGGTCAGGTGGTTGACCGTGAAGCCGCCCTCCACACCGGGGACGAGCTGGTTGCGCAGCCGGATGTTGGCGAAGGTGCCCCGGATCATCACCTCGTGGTTGCCCCGGCGCGAGCCGTACGAGTTGAACTCGTGGCGCGGCACGCCGTGCTCGGCGAGGTACTTCCCCGCAGGGGAGTCGGCCTTGATCGAACCGGCTGGGGAGATGTGGTCCGTGGTGACCGAGTCGCCCAGCTTGGCCAGCACCCGGGCGCCGGAGATGTCGACGACCGCCTGCGGCTCCCGCTGCATGCCCTCGAAGTACGGGGGCTTGCGGACGTAGGTGGAGTCGCCCGCCCAGGCGAAGGTGTCACCGGTCGGGGTGGGCAGCGACTGCCACCGCTCGTCACCGGCGAAGACGTCCGCGTACGCCGCGCTGAACCCGGAGGCGCCGATCGCCGAGGCGATGACGTCCTGGATCTCGGCGCTGTTCGGCCAGATGTCCCGCAGGAAGACCGGGTTGCCCTCGGAGTCCTCACCGATCGGCTCGTTGGCCAAGTCGATGTCCATGGTGCCGGCCAGCGCGTACGCGACCACCAGCGGCGGGGACGCCAGGTAGTTCATCTTGACGTCCGGGTTGATCCGGCCCTCGAAGTTCCGGTTGCCGGACAGGACCGAGACGACGGCGAGGTCGGCGTCGTTGACGGCGGCGGAGATCTCCTCCGGCAGCGGGCCGGAGTTGCCGATGCAGGTGGTGCAGCCGTAGCCGACCAGGTGGAAGCCGAGCTTCTCCAGGTACGGGGTGAGGCCGGCCCGCTCGTAGTAGTCCATGACGACCTTGGAGCCCGGGGCCAGCGTGGTCTTGACCCACGGCTTGCGGGTCAGGCCCTTCTCCACGGCGTTGCGGGCCAGCAGGGCCGCGCCGATCATCACCTGCGGGTTGGACGTGTTGGTGCAGGAGGTGATCGCCGCGATCACCACGGCGCCGTGATCCAGCTCGAACTCGGTGCCGTCGGCGCCGGTGACCCGGACCGGGTTGCTGGCGCGGCCGCCGGAGCCGACCGCCGCGGTCTCCAGGTCGCGCGGGGCGTCGGCCGGGTCGTTGACGCCGTTGGCGGGGGAGTCGCTGGCCGGGAAGGACTCGGCACTGGCCTCGTCGGCGTGACCGGCCACCCCGAACGGCTGCTCCTGCTGCGGCACGCCGGGCTTGCGGCCCGGGTCACCGCCGGTCTCGTCGGCCGCCACGTAGTCGGTGAGGGAGGCGCGGAACAGCGTCTTGGCGCTGCCCAGCGGCACCCGGTCCTGCGGGCGCTTCGGGCCGGCCAGGGACGGCTCGATCGTGCTCAGGTCCAGTTCGAGGCGCTCGGAGTACTCCGGCTCGTGGTCCGGGTCGTGCCAGAGGCCCTGCTCCTTGGCGTACGCCTCGACGAGCGCGACCTGCTGCGGGTCGCGGCCGGTCAGCTCCAGGTAGCGGACGGTCTCGGCGTCGATCGGGAAGATCGCGACGGTGGAGCCGTACTCCGGGGACATGTTGCCGATGGTGGCGCGGTTGGCCAGCGGGACGGCGCTCACGCCGGGGCCGTAGAACTCGACGAACTTGCCGACCACACCGTGCTTGCGCAGCATCTCGGTGATGGTGAGGACCAGGTCGGTGGCGGTGGTTCCGGCCGGCATCTCGCCGTGGAGCTTGAAGCCGACCACGCGCGGGATCAGCATGCTGACCGGCTGGCCGAGCATCGCGGCCTCGGCCTCGATGCCGCCGACGCCCCAGCCGAGCACGCCGAGGCCGTTGACCATCGTGGTGTGCGAGTCGGTGCCGACCACGGTGTCCGGGTACGCCTGGCCGTTGCGCTCCATGATCGTGCGCGCCAGGTACTCGATGTTGACCTGGTGCACGATGCCGGTGCCCGGCGGGACGACCTTGAACTCGTTGAAGGCGGTCTGGCCCCAGCGCAGGAACTGGTAGCGCTCCTTGTTGCGCTCGTACTCCAGCTCGACGTTGCGCTCGAAGGCGTCCTCACGGCCGAACAGGTCGGCGATGACCGAGTGGTCGATGACCAGCTCGGCGGGGGCGAGGGGGTTGACCTTGGTGGCGTCGCCGCCGAGGTCCCGCACGGCCTCGCGCATGGTGGCCAGGTCGACCACGCAGGGCACGCCGGTGAAGTCCTGCATCAGCACCCGGGCCGGGGTGAACTGGATCTCCACGCTCGGGTCTGCGGCGGGATCCCAGCCGCCGAGCTGCCGGATGTGGTCGGCGGTGATGTTCGCGCCGTCCTCGGTCCGGAGCAGGTTCTCCAGGAGGACCTTCAGGCTGTAGGGGAGCCGGTCGTGGCCCTCCACCGTGCCGATCTTGAAAATCTCGTAGCTCGCGTCTCCGACGCGTAGCTGGGTCTTCGCACCGAAGGTGTCGAGGCTCGCCACGTCGTACTCCTTCACACCAGCGACCGTGAGTAGTCCTGAGCAGTCTGTCGCACCGGCCGGAGCGCCGCCCAGGTTAGGTGACACTTACCGGCCGATTGTCATCGTCTACAAAACCGTACGTCCGTCTTGCTATTCACGCAACCTCGTGCCAGGGTCCGGGACGAGGAGGTGCTCTCGCCGCCCGGCTGGCCGCCACTGACCTGCCGCCGTGTGGCCGGAGAGCCGCTGCTGCGCGGCCCGGCCGACCATCCACGGGGGAGGGCGGTCGAGGTCTGTCACGATGTCGGCATGGAGATCTGGCACAACCCGGCCTGCTCGAAGTGCGCCGGTGCGCGCACCACCCTGGAGGAGGCGCGGGTGCCGTTCCGGCTGCGGGCGTACCTGGAGCAGCCGCCCGACGTGGACGAGTTGCGTGACGTGCTGCGTCGCCTCGGGGCCCGGGCCTGGGACGTCTGTCGTACGGGGGAGCCGGCCGCGGTGGCCCTGGGCATGGCCGGCTGGGCCCGCGACGACGCGACCGAGGCACGCTGGATCGAGGCGATGGTGGCCCACCCCGAGCTGATCCAGCGGCCGATCCTGCTGCTCGACGACGGAAGCGCGCTGGTCGGCCGTACCCCGGACGCGCTCGACGAGGCGGTCCGCCGCGCCCACGGGTGAACCTGGCGGGCGCGGGCCGGTCAGCCGAACAGCGCGGCCCAGAGCACCACCGCGGTCAGGGTGACGACCTGCCCGACGTTCACCAGCAGCAGCGGTCGTCCCGCGTCGGTCTGCTCTGCCGGCTCGCGTCCCCGCCGCGGGGCCGAGGCCGCCGGCGGCCGGACGATCCCGCCGATCAGCAGCGGGGCCAGCCCGGCCAGGAGGCCGACGTGGAGCGCGCCGGCCCCCGACGGCACGCCCTCGACGGCACCGCCGCCGGCGAAGAGCACCGTCAGGCCGAAGGCGAGCAGAACGACGCAGCCCATGAGGGCGTACAGGGCGGGACGACCGGGCCGCGCGTGCCGGTAGAGCAGGCCGGCCAGGACCATCATGCCGCCCACCGCCGACCAGCCGACGACGGCGAGCGCGACCGGCTGGCAGCGATCGGCGGTGCAGAGCAGGTCGTACAGGCCGGTGAGCGAGGCGGCGCCGGCCCGGATGCCGAACACCGTCGCGGCGAGGACGGCCGCCACCGTAGCGATGATCTCCACCGCGCTGAGTGCCGGCCATGCGGGTGCGCCCTGCCGGTCCCGTGC
>NZ_JBFAMU010000043.1:0-20800 GCF_040656655.1 Micromonospora sp. NPDC049799 | reverse complement strand
GCCGGCCGGGCCTCGGTGCGCACCACGCTCACCGTCGTCGCGTACGTCGCCGTCGTGTACGCGCTGGTCGCCAACGCCCGCACGTCGCGCTCGGCCCCGGAGCCGCTGGGCCTGCCGGTGCCGGCCCTGGTGGCGTACGTCGCCGGGGCCGGCACCCTGCGGTTGCTCAGGACTGGGTCGGGAAGCCGAGGTTGATCCCGCCGTGGCGCGGGTCGAGCCAGCGGCTGGTGACGACCTTGCTCCGGGTGTAGAACCGCACCCCGTCCTCGCCGTGCGCGTGCAGGTCCCCGAAGAGGGAGGACTTCCAGCCGCCGAAGGAGTGGTAGGCCATCGGCACCGGGATCGGCACGTTGATCCCGACCATGCCGACCTCCACCTCGTGCTGGTAGCGCCGGGCCGCGCCGCCGTCGTTGGTGAAGATCGCCGTGCCGTTGCCGTACGGGCTGGCGTTGACCAGGTCGACCGCCTCGTCGTACGAGCCGACCCGGAGCACGCTGAGCACCGGCCCGAAGATCTCGTCGGTGTAGATCGACATGTCCGGGGTGACGTGGTCGAACAGCGTCGGGCCGAGCCAGAACCCGCCGGCGTCGCCGTCCGGCTCGACGTCCCGGCCGTCCACCACCGGAGTGGCGCCGGCCGCCACACCGGCCTCGACGTACCCCCGGACCCGCTCGGCGTGCGCCGCCGTGACCAGCGGACCCATGTCGCATCCGCGCCGGCCGTCGCCGGTCCGCAGGCCGGCCACCCGCTCGGCGATCTTCGCGACCAGCGCGTCGGCGATCGGCTCCACCGCGACCAGCGCGGAGATCGCCATGCACCGCTCCCCCGCCGAGCCGAACCCGGCGTTCACCGCCGCGTCGGCGGCCAGGTCCAGGTCGGCGTCGGGCAGCACCACCATGTGGTTCTTCGCCCCGCCCAGGGCCTGCACCCGCTTGCCGGCGGCGGTGCCGCGCTGGTAGACGTACCGGGCGATCGGGGTGGAGCCGACGAACGACACCGCCTTCACCGCCGGATGATCCAGCAGCGCGTCGACCGCCTCCTTGTCACCGTTCACCACGTTGAGCACCCCGTCGGGCAGCCCCGCCTCGGCGAACCACTCGGCCAGCAGCAGCGCCGCGCTCGGGTCCTTCTCGCTCGGCTTCAGCACCACCGCGTTGCCCGCCGCCACCGCGACCGGGACGAACCACAGTGGGACCATCACCGGGAAGTTGAACGGCGAGATCACGGCGACCACGCCCAGCGGCTGCCGGATCGTGTACGAGTCGACCTCGGTCGACACGTTCTCGCTGAACGCGCCGCGCAACGCCGAGGGCAGGCCGCAGGCGTACTCGATGACCTCCAGCCCGCGCTGCACCTCGCCGGCGGCGTCGGCGAGGACCTTGCCGTGCTCGGCGGTGATCACCTCCGCGAGCCGGTCCCGCCGCGCGTGGACCAGCTCACGGAAGGCGAACAGCACCGCCGTCCGCCGGGCCAGGCTCACGTCCCGCCAGGTCCGCGCGGCCCGCTCGGCGGCCTCGACCGCGACCGCGACGTCCGCGGCGGAGGCCAGCTCCACCTGACCGGTACGCCGGCCGGTCGCCGGGTCGAACACGTCCCCGCGCCGCTCCGACGCGCCGCCGATCCGCTTTCCGTCGACGAAGTGCCCGATGAGGTTCACGCCGCCACCGCCTCGGCGGCGCAGGAGCGGACCGCCTCGACCAGGATGGCCAGGCCCTCCCGGGCCTCGTCCTCGGTCAGGGTCAGCGGTGGACCCATCCGCAGCACGTTCCCGTGCAGGCCGCCCTTGCCGGCGAGCAGGCCACCGGCGCGGCACGCCTCGAACACGCGGGCGGTCAGCGCCGGGTCGGGTTCCGCCGTGCCCGGCCGGACGAACTCGACGCCGAGCATGAGGCCCTTCCCGCGTACCTCGGCGACGCAGTCGAGACCGGCCAGGGCGGACCGCAGGCCGTCGGCGAGGATCGCGCCGACGCGGGCCGCGTTGGCCTGGAGGTCGTGGTCGCGCAGATAGTCGAGGACGGCGTTCCCGGCGGCGGTGGAGACCGGGTTGCCGCCGAAGGTGGAGAAGCTGATCGCCGGCACCGACTCCAGCACGTCGGCCCGGCCGACCACCCCGGCCAGCGCGAAGCCGTTGCCGATGCCCTTGGCGAAGGTGAGCAGGTCCGGCGTGACGCCGTGCGCCTGGTAGCCCCAGAAGTGCTCGCCGGTACGACCCCAGCCGGTCTGCACCTCGTCACTGATCAGCAGGATGCCGTGCTCGTCGAGCACCTTCTTCCAGGCCGCGAAGAGCCCGTCCGGCGGGGCGACGAAACCGCCGACGCCCTGGATCGGCTCGGCGATCAGGCAGGCCACGTCGCCGGCGGTCTGGGTGGCGAGGACCTCGCGCAGGTCCTCCACGGCCGCCTCGACCCGGTCGGACTCCGGCAGCCGGGACAGCAGGCCGCGCAGCCGCTCACCGGAGTGCAGCCAGGCCACCTGGAGCGGGTTGAGGCCGCTGGCGGACCAGTTGCGGTTGCCGGTGACGCCCATCGCCGCGTACGACCGGCCGTGGTAGCTGTTGCGCACGGCGAGGATCTGGTGCGAGCGCCGGTGGTTGGTCGCGACCAGCAGGGCCGCCTCGTTCGCCTCGGTGCCGGAGTTGGTGAAGAAGACCCGGGCGTCCGGGATGCCGGACAGGCGGGCGATCTTCTCGGCCAGCTCCACCTGCTGACGGATCAGGTAGATCGTGGAGGTGTGCACGACGCCGGTGCGGATCTGCCGCTCCACCGCCTCGCGGATCTCCGGAATGTCGTAGCCGATCATGTTGGTGAGCACGCCGCCGAAGAAGTCCAGGTAGGTGCGCCCCTGCGCGTCGGTCACCCGGCGACCGGAGCCGGAGACCAGCTCGATCGGCTCGGCGTAGTAGAGCGGCATCCAGGACGGGAGCACGGCGCGATGCCGGGCCAGCAGGTCGTCGGTGGTCATCGTGGCACCTCTCAGCGCGGTTGGCGTCCCCGCACGCTCTCATCACCC
Organism: Micromonospora sp. NPDC049799; assembly: GCF_040656655.1. NCBI lineage: Bacteria > Bacillati > Actinomycetota > Actinomycetes > Micromonosporales > Micromonosporaceae > Micromonospora > Micromonospora sp. NPDC049799. The sequence goes on along the minus strand of NZ_JBFAMU010000043.1, from coordinate 17,791 downwards.
CGTGCCAGGGACAACTGTCACTGTGTAGCGCGAGCGCACCATCCTCCTGACACCGCGTCAACCCCGGGTCGGCACGAATTCCGGGGCGCGGGACCGCCACCAGGCCGCTTTCCCGTCGTGGCGACGCCCCCCGACAACGGGATCCGTGGCAGCGCCCGCCGAACTGACGACCGGGCGGATGCCGCGCCTCGACCCTTCGTCGGAGGTAGCATCCGGCTCGTGCGGATCCGGGACGTGGCGTTGCCGAGCGGCGCGGCCGGCACGAGCGTCGCCCAGCTGACGCAGGACGTACGGGCCTGGGTGGAGTCACCCCCGCTGCGGTCGCTCGTCGGGCACTTCGGCGGCGACTGGCCCACCGGCGACCTCGCCGCGGTGCTCGACGCCCTGGACGACTTCTCCGCCCGGCACTGGGACTTCCGCGCCGGTCGCGAACGCCCCGACGCCCGGGAGCCGGCCTTCGACCCGCACACCGTCGCGCTCGTCCTCGACGCCGTCCTCGCCGTCCACCACCAGTTGAGTATCACCCATACTCGCCCGTACGTCAGGACCGGTCGTACCCTGTTGCCATGCCCCGGTACGAGTTCCGCTGCCGCGCCTGCGGCGACACCTTCGAGGTCAACCGCCCGATGGCGCAGGCCGGCGCACCGGCGTCCTGCCCGGAGGGACACACCGACACCGTGAAGCTGCTCTCGACGGTGGCGGTCACCGGCCGCGGTGGTTCCGGGGCTGCCGTCGGTCCTGCCGCGCCGGCCGCCGGTGGCGGCTGCTGTGGCGGTGGCTGCGGCTGCTGAGCTGCGTGTTCCCGCCCGGCGGGAAGGCGTGGCCGCTGCCGGCGCGGTCCAGTGCCGACGGTCCGCCGTTCCTGCCGCCGGGCGTCCGAGTTGGCACGTTGGGGCCGAACTGGGCCGACCGTTCTCACGATGCGTGACGACTCGGGTTCGGGCAGCATGAACCCGACGTCACGGGCGGAGGTTCCTCGCATGTCGACACGGATCCACCTCCCGACCGGGTGGGTGACCTTCGTGTTCACCGACATCGAGGGCTCCACGCGGCTGGCCCAGCTGCTCGGCCCCGACTACCGGCCGGTGCTCCGGGAGCACCGGCGGCTGCTGCGCCGTACGATCGCCGCGACCGAGGGCGCGGAGCTGCTGACCGAGGGTGACTCGTTCTTCCTGGCCTTCGCCGACGCGTCCGCCGCGCTGACCGCCTGTCTGACCGCCCAGCGGGCGCTGGCCAACCACGACTGGCCGACGTCGGAGGCCGCCCCCCGGGTCCGGATGGGTCTGCACACGGGTTGGGCCGAGCCGCGCGACGGCGAGTACGCGAGCCCGGAGGTGCACCGGGCCGCCCGGGTCGCCGCCGCGGCGCATGGTGGCCAGGTGCTCTGCTCGGCGTCGGCGGCCCGCCACGCGGACCCGTTGCCGCCCGGCGCCTCCCTCCTCGACCTCGGCCTGCACCGGTTGCGGGGCTTCGACGACCGGGAACGGCTCTTCCAGCTCGTCGCCCCGGGCCTGGAACGGCAGTTCCCGCGACCGCGTACCGCCGACGCGGTCGCGCACAACCTGCCCACCCAGGTCACCTCGTTCGTCGGCCGGCAGGCGGAGCGGGCGGAGCTGCGGCGGCTGATGGAGGCCCACCGGCTGGTGACGGTGCTCGGCGCGGGCGGGACGGGCAAGACCCGGCTCGCCGTGGAGCTCGCCGCCGACCTGGTGGACTCCCACCCGGACGGGGTCTGGTTCGTGGACATCGCCACGGTCACCGATCCGGGTCTGGTGGCGTTCGCGGTGGCCGCCGTGCTCGGCCTGCGTCCCGAGCCGGGCCGCCCGGTGGTGGACACCCTGGTGGAGTACGCGGCCGGCCGGCGGATGCTGATCGTGCTCGACACGTGCGACGCGCAGCCGGTCGCGTCCGCCGACGTGATCTCCCGGCTGCTGGCCGGCGGCACGGGTGTCCGGGTGCTCGCCACGAGCCGGGAGCCGTTCGGCCTGCTCGGTGAGGTGGTGTGGCGGATCCCGCCGTTGTCGGTGGACCCGCCGGTGGCCGGCGCGGAGAGCGACGCGGTGGCGCTGCTGCTGGACCGGACGGCGGCGGCCCGGGGCGGCCGGCAACCGGACCCCGCCGAGTCGGCCGACCTGCGCCGGGTGGTGCAGCGCCTGGACGGCCTGCCGCTGGCGATCGAGTTGGCCGCCGCCCGGTTGCGGGTGTTGTCGGTCGGGCAGCTCGCGGAGCGCCTCGACGACGTGCTCGGCACCCTGGACGCCGGGCGGGACGTTCCCGAGTCACCTCCGGCCGAGCGGGCGTGGACGGGCAACCAGCAGGACACCGTGGACCTGGTGGCGGCGGCCGTCGGTCTGTCGCCGCCGTCCCCGGCCACCCGGGCGGTGCAGCGGTCCGCCACCGAGCGGCACCTGACGATGCAGGCCACGGTGACGTGGTCGTACCGAACGCTCGGTCCGCGCGCCGCGCGCCTGCTGCGGTGGCTGTCGGTCTTCGCCGGGCCGGTGGACCTCTCCACGGTGGAGTGGCTGCTCGCGGACGACCCGTTGGACCCGCTCTCGGTGCTGGTGGACAAGTCGATGGTGCTGGCCGAGCCGCACGCCTCGGGCAGCACGTACCGGATGCTGGACCCGATCCGGGCGTACGCGGCCCGGCGGTTGGCGGAGGCGGGCGAGGAGGAGGCCGCCCGTAACCGGCACGTGGCCTGGTCGGCGCACGCGCTGGAGCGGGCACACCTGGGCCCGGACGGCCGGCCGGTCACCCTGTCCCTGTACGCGCTGGACCCGCTCGCCGGTGAGTCGCGTGCCGCGCTGCGCTGGTGCGCCGTCGGGGGCAGCGCCCGGGCGGGGCTCCGCCTCGCGGGTGGCCTCGACCAGTGGTGGCGGGAGCGAGGGCTGGCCCGTGAGGGGCGGCTGTGGCTGTCCCGGCTGTACGGGCGGCTGGCCGAGACGGGGGAGCGGGTCCCCGAGGCGGAGCTGGCGGCGGCGTACCACATGCACTCGCTGCACGCCGGGGCGGACGGTGAGTTCGTCGAGGAGCTGCGTTTCTCCCAGCGGGCGGAGGCGGCGGCGCGGCAGGCCGGCGACGCCGGCCTGCTGGCCCGGGTGCTCGCCGGGCGGGCCGCTCCCCTGGTCGACATGGGACAGTTCGCCGAGGCCGAACGGGTCTGCCGGGAGGTCATCGACTGGGCCCACCGGCAGGACGTGGTGGGTGACGCGCTCCTCGCGGTGTACGCCCTGGCCGAGCTGCTGTGGCGGCGCGGTGCCCTGGACGAGGCGGCGGAGCTGCTCGGCGCGGCCCGCCCGGTGGAGGCGGCCCGCCCCCTCGACCGTGGTCGGCGTTCGGTCGACATGCTGCTCGGCATGGTCGCCCTGGCCCGGAACGACCTGATCGCCGCGCACGAGCACCTGGTGGTGGCGCTGCGCTCCCGGATGGCCCACGGCTTCCACGGGCGTGCCTGCGACACGCTGCACGCGATGGCGGTGCGGTGCGCGGTCGGTGGTGACCTGGCGACCGCGGCGCGGCTGTTCGGCGCGGCGCAGGCGACCCGGGCGAGCCTGCGTTCCACCGCCGGCATCCACGGGGCGTACTGGGCCGAGCAGCAGGCGGAGCTACGCCTGCGGATGGGTGACGCGGCCTTCGACGCCGCGTACGGCGAGGGGGCCGACCTGGGTCTGGAGGAGGCCGCCGCGGTGGCCCTGGGCGTCGAGCACCCGGACCTGGCCGCCGACTCGACGCGCTTCCACACCCGCGCGAGCCCTCCCCGGCCAGTCCCCCCACGCCAACCCTTCGGCGCCCCCGACCGCCACACCGAACACGCCTAACAGCGCCCCTCCCCTCCCCCTTCCTTCCCTGGTTGATCAAGGGGTTTGCGTCAGGTCCGGCTCGGATGCTGACGCAAACCCCTTGATCAACTCCTGGGGGGTGGGTGGGGGGTGGGGGTTAGGTGCGGGCGGCGGTGGCCTCGGCTTGGGCCTTCATTCGGGCGGCGCGGTCGATGTCGGACTGCTGGACGGCGGCCGTCGAGCCGAAGACGCTGACCGCCTGGTAGTAGGTCCAGGCGAGGCTGTAGCAGGCCGGCCGGACGATCGAGCTGTACGTGGCGCAGGAGCGCTTCAGGTCCGCGTAGAAGGCGCTGTCCAGGCGGGCCTTGTTGGCGGAGAACAGGCCGACCGCCTTGTAGTTGCGGTAGCCGAAGTCGTGCCGGTAGCAGGAGAGGTCGAACCTGAACCCGAGGGGGTTGTCCGGGCTGGACGAGCAGTAGTCGGTGGACCAGTCGAAGGCGTACGCCGACCAGGCGGCCTTGTTGAGCCGTGCGGAGTTCCAGGCGTTGTAGCTGGTGGCGCTGGTCTGGGTCCAGCTGGACAGGACGGCGACCTTCTCGGTGGTGGTGACGGCGGCGGCGGGGGAGGCCACCCCGAGCACGCCGAGCAGGGCGATGACGACCGAGGCGAGTCCGGTGGTGAGACGTCTGGGCACGGGTACCTCCGCGGGGGTTTGCGGGTGGGACGGTCGTTCACTGGCGGGTAACCAGGTGTCGACAAGTGTCGATCAATTGACCGGCCGGGTCCTGTGCGGAGGGTCAAGGATTCGTGACGGGTGTGGAAACAGACGAATGCCCCGGGCGCGGAGAGCGCCCGGGGCATCGTTCAGACCGGTCGACCGGTCAGCGTACGAAGGCCGGCGGGCTGGCCGGACCCTCGTTCGCCAGCCGGTCCAGGGCCGTCACCACGTACGTGTACCGCTGACCCGGCTGGGCGGTGGTGTCCACCCAGGTCTGGGTGGCCGCATCGGGCCGGGCGCGGACGGTGTCGACCAGGTGCGCCGCGTCCGCCAGGTCGCAGCGGTCGGCCAGGTCGGTCCCGTCCAGCCGGTAGATCGCGTACGACGTCGCGGTGCCCAGCGGGTCCACCCCGTCCGCCGGCTGCCGCCAGCTCAGCCGGACCCCGTCGTCCTGCCGCTGGGTCCCGGTGACCACCGGCATGAGCAGCGGCTGGCGCGGCAGGTGCGGCATCGCCGGCACCAGCGCCGGCCGGGAGTAGTGCTCGGCGGCGTAGATGTCGGTGGCGCCGAGCCGGTTCGCCCGGACCTGGACGGCCGAGAAGTGGACGTTGCCCAGGACCTCCGGGTACGACCGGTTGAGCGTCAGGTGGTCGGACAGCTCCCGCGGGTTCTGCCAGAACGGCCCGTACACCGGTTCGCCGCTCTTGTAGTCGGCCTGACCGATGTAGAGCTGCACGCGGGTGCCCCGCACCTGCTCGGCCCACCACGGCACCAGGCGTGCGTAGTCGGCGGCCGGGTACTGGCCGATGTACCAGTACAGCTGCGGCACCACGTAGTCGATCCACTCCTCCTTGATCCACTTACGGGTGTCGGCGGAGATGATGTCGTACGACTGGCTGCCGGTGGTGTCCGAGCCGAGCGGGTCGACGGTCTTGTTGCGCCAGATGCCGAACGGGCTGACGCCGAACTTCACCCACGGCTTGGCCGCCTTGACCTTCTCGCCCATCTCCCGGACCAGCAGGTTGATGTTGTCCCGCCGCCAGTCGGCCTTGTCGGTGAATCCGCGGTTGAACTCCGCGAACGTCGCGTCGTCGGGCACCTGCCAGGTGCCGCTCGGGTAGGGGTAGAAGTAGTCGTCGAAGTGGACGCCGTCGACGTCGTACCGCTGCACCGCGTCCATCATCGCGGTCTGGACGAACTCGCGGACCTCCGGAATGCCGGGGTTGTAGTAGAGCCGGCTGCCGGCGACGCCGGCCGGCGGGTACGCGAAGGTCCACTCCGGGTGCTGCTGGGCCGGGTGGCCGGGCGCGAGCTTGGTGACGTCGGCGCCCGCGCCGGAGGGTGCCGGCATGGAGACGCGGTACGGGTTGAACCAGGCGTGGAACTCCAGGTTGCGCGCGTGCGCCTCGGCGACGAGGAACGCCAGCGGGTCCCAGCCCGGGTCCTGGCCCCGGACGCCGGTCAGGAACTCCGACCAGGGCTCGTGCGGTGACGGCCAGAACGCGTCGGCGGTCGGCCGGACCTGGACGACGACGGCGTTGTGGTTGAGCCGCTCGGCCAGGTCGAGCAGGCTCCGGTACTCGGCCTGCTGGGCGGCGACCCGGTCGGGCGCGGTCTGGGACGCCTTGCTCGGCCAGTCGATGTTGACGACCGAGGAGATCCACATGGCCCGGAACTGCCGCTTCGGCGTGGCCGGGTCGGTGACGCAGGTGGTGGTGGAGTCGGCGGCGGGCGCGTCGGGCGCCGCGCTCGCGGGGGTGACGGCGACGAGCGCGCCGAGCAGGGCTGCGGCCAGCCCGGCTGCTCCGAGCCGAGGTGCCTTCATGGGGCCTTTCCCTTCGTTGGGGCTCCCGTGGCAGGGTCCGTCGCGGCAGGAGCGTCATCGGCACAATTCGCCGTTGAGCATCTGCCGCTGGTAGGAAATTTTCACACCACGTGGGCGTCGCGCAAGAGGTCTGCGCCGATCGATCCGTTCGTCGGGTTGGTCGCCACCGTTGTGGCCGGCCCCACCACGCCGAAGGTGGCCGGACACACACGGGCGGTGACGCCTTTATTGGGGGGAAGCGTGGCGGTTGGGGAGGGTCCGCCCTGGGTAGCATCGCCCGGCACCAGCCACCGCGGGGGTGGTCAGGGGAGGGGAGAAAACGCGGTGTCCGTGCTGCGTACCAAACCGATCAAGGACGTCATAGCGCAGAGCGAGGCGGACGGCGAGGACGGCCGCCCCGGATTGAAGAGGCGGCTCGGCGCGCGCGACCTCACCGGCTTCGGCATCGGCATCGTGATCGGCACCGGCATCTTCACACTCACCGGCATCGAGGCCCGCGACAGCGCCGGGCCGGGCGTGGTGATCTCGTTCGCCATCGCCGGCGTGGTCGCCCTGCTGGCCGCGCTCTGCTACGCCGAACTGGCGTCCAGCGTGCCGGCCGCCGGCAGCGCCTACACCTACGCGTACGCCACGATGGGCGAGATCGTCGCGTGGATCATCGGCTGGGACCTGCTGCTGGAGTTCGCGCTCGGCGCGGCGGTGGTGGCCCGGGGCTGGTCCGGCTACCTTGCCGAGTTGTTCGACCTGCCCGTCGCCTGGTTCGGCGAGGAGGGCAGCGTGGTCAACCTCGGCGCGATCGGCATCGTCCTGCTGCTCGGCGTCGTGGCGATCATCGGCGTCCGCGAGTCCGCCCGGGTGACCAACGTGCTCGTCCTGGTCAAGGTCGCCATCTGCGTGTTCATCGTGATCGCCGGGGCGTTCTTCGTGAAGGCCGCCAACCTGACCCCGTTCGTCCCGCCGGCCGAGCCGGCCGGCGGCGGTGAGGACGGCATCAAGCAGCCCGTCACGCAGGCCCTCTTCGGGCTCGAACCCTCGGTCTTCGGCTTCGTCGGTGTGCTCAGCGCCGCCGCGGTGGTGTTCTTCGCGTACACCGGCTTCGAGGCCGTGGCGAACCTCGGTGAGGAGACCCGGCGTCCGCGCCGCGACCTCACCCTCGGCCTGCTCGGCACCCTGTTGATCTCCACGGTGCTCTACATCGGCGTCTCGCTGGTGCTGGTCGGCATGGTCCCGTACGACCAGATCGACCGCGGCGCACCGATCGCCGCCGCCTTCGAGGCCGTCGGCGCCGGCTGGGCCGGGATCCTCGTCTCCATCGCCGCGGTCGCCGGTCTGACCAGCGTCATCCTGGTCGACCTGGTGGCGATGGGCCGGATCGGCTTCGCCATCTCCCGGGACGGCCTCATCCCGCCCTCGGTCGCCAAGGTGCACCCGCGCTGGGGAACCCCGTACCGGATCTCGGCGGTCATGACCGTCGTGGTCGCCCTGCTCGCCGGCTTCCTGCCGCTGTCGGCCCTGGCCGACCTGGTCAGCATCGGCGCGCTCTGCGCGTTCGTCCTGGTGTCGGTGGCGGTGCCGATCCTGCGCCGCAGGCGGCCCGACCTGGACCGGCCGTTCACGGTGCCGTTCAACCCGGTGCTGCCGATCGTGTCGGCCCTGGCCTGTTTCTATCTGATGCTGAACCTGTCGGTGGAGACCTGGATGCGGTTCGGCGCGTGGATGCTGCTCGGCGCGGTCATCTACTTCGGCTACGGCTACCGCCGCAATCGCCTGGCCGAACGCGAGCACCACGCGGCCTGATCCCCACCCCCGAGGGGCCCGTTTCATGGAAAGAGTGGCCATTCCACGCGGAATGGCCACTCTTTCCGTGAAACTGCGACCGCGGCGGGTCAGGGGCGGGGTTGGGGGGTTCCGGTGGGGCCCTTCACCACCGGTTTGCCGTTCTCCCAGACGACCTCGTCCAGCCAGACCTGGCGACCCGGGTCGACCGTGCCCTCCTGACCGGGCGGCCAGGCGTGGTAGAGCAGCCACGTGCGGCCGTCGGCGACCACCATGCTCGCGTGACCCGGGCCGGAGGCGACGCCGTTGCTCTTCAGGATCGGGTTCTCCGGCGCCTTCACGCACGGGCCGGCCGGCGACTCGCAGACCGCGTAGCCCTGGGCGTACTCCGCCCGGTCGTACGCGTTGGCAGCGAAGAATAGATACAGCTTCCCGTCCTGCCGGTGCAGGAACGGCCCCTCGATGAGGGTGCCCTCCCACGGCTCGGTCTGCTTGAGCAGCTTCGTCGGCTCGCCCACCAGGGTCAGGCCGTCGTCGGCGAGGCGCTGCGACCACAGCCAGGTGTCCACGCCGACCGCGTTGCCGTCGTTCTTCCACAGCAGCCAGAGGCTGCCGTCGGTGTCCCGGAACGGGCTGGCGTCGATGGACCCGCCCGTCTCGGCCTGGCAGATCAGCGGCCCGGTGGAGTCGTCCCGGTACGGCCCCTGCGGCGCGCTCGACACCGCCCGCCCGACGCACTGCCGGCCGGATTCCTTGTCGGCCACCGTGTAGTAGAGGACGAACCGGTCCGGGGCCAGCTCGATCACCTCCGGCGCCCAGGTCTTCCCGGTCAGCGCCCAGGCCGGCAGGTCCGGCAGCGCGTCCCCGGCCGGGGACCACTGGACCAGGTCCGGCGACGTGAGCACCGGGACGTTACGCCCACCGGCGTTGGTCGAGAAGAGGTACCAGGTGTCGCCCACCCGGATCGCCTGCGGATCCGGGTTGTCACTCCGGACGACCGGGTTGGTGAACGTCGACACGTCGTCTCCCGTACTCGTGCTTGTGGGGTTCTGTCCGCAACCGGCGACGAGCAGCGCGGCGGCGAGAACCGCCGCCGCGCCGCGTCGCCGGGAGGTTCCCGCCCTCATCCCTTCAGGCCGCTGCGGGACACACCCTGGATGATGTGCCGCTGCGCGAGGACGAAGAGGATCAGCACCGGAACGCTCGCCAGCACCGCACCGGCCATGATCACCGGGTAGTCGGTGACGTAGGAGCCTTGCAGCAGCCCCAGGCCCGGCGGCAGGGTGAGCATCTCCGGGCTGAACAGCACGAAGATCGGCCAGAGGAAGTCGTTCCAGTTGGTGAGGAACGACAGCACCGCGAGGGTCGACAGGGCCGGCTTCGACAGCGGCAGCACGACCTTCCAGAAGATCTGCCACTGGCTCGCCCCGTCGAGGGTCGCGGCCTCCTCCAGCTCCCGGGGCAGGGAGAGGAAGAACTGCCGCAGGAAGAACACCCCGAACGCGCTCGCCGCGCCGGGCACGATCACCACGGCGAGGGTGTCGATCCAGTCCAGCGAGTCGACGATCAGGAAGTTCGGGATGATCAGCGACGTCGGCGGGATGAAGAGCGTGCCGACGATCAGCGCGAAGAGCACCTTGCGGCCGCGGAACTGCAGCCGCGCCAGCGCGTACGCGGCCATCGAGGCGGTCACCAGCACGAGGAACGCGTGCAGCGTGGCGGCCACCATGCTGTTCAGGAACCAGCGCAGCACCGGGTTCGCCGTGTTGTTGAGGATCTGCTCGTAGCCGTACCCGGAGAACGGGTTGGGCAGCCAGGAGGGCGGGATCTGCTGGGCGGCGGTGTAGGTCTTCAGCGAGGTGATGACCATCCAGACCAGTGGGGCCAGGAAGACCAGGGCCAGGGCCACCACGACCACGTACAGCCCGGTGCGCCGCAGCGTGGCGCCCGGTGCCCGGGTCGTGGGCCTCTCCGCCGGGGTCGGGGTGGTGGCGCGCGGGGCGGGCCGGGTGTCGCTCGTGGGCGTCGTCATGGCGGTCCCCTCAGTCTTCCCGGTAGCGGAAGAGGCGGAAGTTGGCGATGCTCACGACGGCCAGCATCAGGGCGAACACGATGCTCATCGCGGCGGCCCGACCGGCGTCGTTGTCCCGCAGCCCCTCCTCGACGATGAACCAGACCACCGTGCGGGTCTCGGTCCCCGGCGCGCCCTGCGTGATGAGGAACGACTGGCCGAACACGTTCGCCGAGGCGAGCACGGTCGTGGTGATCACGAAGAGCATGACCGGGCGCAGGCCGGGGAGCGTGACGTGACGGAACCGTTCCCAGGCGGTCGCGCCGTCGACCTTCGCCGCCTCGTACAGCTCCTGCGGGATGTCCTGGAGACCGGCCAGGTAGATCACCGCGTTGAAGCCGGAGGTCCACCAGACGGTCACGCCGACCAGGGAGACCCAGGCCCACGGCGTGCTGGTCACCCACGGCGTGTCCGCCGGTAGCCCGACGAGCCCCGCGAGCCGGTTGACCAGGCCCAGGTTGGCGTCGAGCAGGAACCGCCAGAGCAGCCCGATGACCGCGACACCCAGGACGTACGGGGCGAAGTAGACCGCCCGGAAGAAGGTGCGGCCCGGGAACGAGCGGTTCAGCAGCAGCGCCAGCCCCAGCGGCAGCACCACGAGCAGGGGCACCGAGAAGAGGGTGAAGATCGCGGTGGCCCGTACGCTCTGCCACCAGTCGCCGTAGACCGCCGAGTCGCTGGAGAACAGGTCCTTGTAGTTGTCGAGCCCGACGAACGGCCGGTTGGGCAGCTGGAAGTCCCACTGGTGCACGCTGAGCCAGAGGCCGAGGACGATCGGCAGCAGGCCGAACACCCCGAAGAGGATCAGGTACGGGGCGAGGAAGAGGTAGGGCGTCGCCCGCCCGGTCCGGTTCGCCCGGGCACCCCGCCCCGCCGGGTCGGCCGCCGGGGGCGGCGCGTCACCACGCGCCGCCCCCACCTCGATCACGTCCGCCACGGGGAATCAGCTCCCGTACTTCTTGCGGTTGTCCTCCAGCTGCTTGTTGGCCTTGGCCACGCCGTCGTCGAGCGCCTGCTTCGGCGACTTCTTGCCCAGGGCCGCCTCGTTGAAGGAGTTGTAGAAGGTGGTCATGACCTCGCCCAGGCCGGGGGCCGCCGGCGGGAAGGCCGCGTACTCCAGCTCGGGGGCCAGGGCGTTGACCTCGGCGAGGGCCTTGAAACCGGCGTCCTCGCGGACCGTCTTGCGGGCCGGCACCTGGCCGCCCTTGGCCCAGTCCAGCGAGTGCTCACTGAGCCAGTTGATGAAGACCTTCGACGCGGAGACCTTGTTGGCGTCGTTGGCCCGGCCCTTCACGATGGTGAAGTTGTGCGAGTTGGCCCAGGCGGCCTGCTGGCTGCCGATCTGGGGCAGCGGGGCCACGCCCCACTGGATCTCGGAGCTCTTCTTCAGGTCGTTGATCTGCCAGATGCCGTTCCAGTTGAAGGCGTTCTTCCCGCTCTTGAAGGCGAGGTAGTCCGCGTCCTGGCCGACGTTCGCCGGAGAGAATCCCTGCTTGACCATGTCGGTCAGCCAGGTGCACGCCTCGACCGCCTGGTCGGAGTTGAAGGTCGCGTTCTTGGCCTCGGCGTCGAAGACGCTGCCGCCCCACTGGTGCAGCAGGGAGTAGAAGGTCATGCCGCCGGTGAACTGGAACGGGCTGACCCAGAAGCCCTGCACGCCCGACTTCTTCAGCTCGGTCAGCGCGGCGGTGTACTCCTCGCGGGTGGTCGGCGGCTTGTTCGGGTCCAGGCCGGCCTTCTGCATGACGGACTTGTTGTAGTAGAAGCCCAGCGGGTGCATGTCCAGCGGGATGCCGTACCGCTTGTCGTTGTAGAGGCCGCCCTTCCAGACGGTGGGGGCGAAGTCGCCCTCGGAGAGCTCCAGGGTCTTCGCCACGTCGTCCAGCTCGGTGATCACGCCGCGAGCGGCGAAGGTGGCGAGCTGGTCCATGTGCATGACCGCGATGTCCGGGCCGTTGCCGCTGGACGCGGCGCCGGGGAGCTTGTTGTAGTAGTCCTCCCACTGGTAGGTGGCGACGCTGACCGCGATGTTCTGGTGCTCCGTGTTGAACTGGTTCACCAGCGTCTTGAAGATGTCGCCGTCACCGCCGGTGAAGCCGTTCCAAAGCTTCAGGTCCACCTTCGGGCCGGTGTAGTCCTTGCCGCCGTTGCCGGCCGCGGGACCCGCGTCGTCGTCGCCACCGCAGCCCGCGAGGGTCAGCGAGGCCGCGGCGCCGAGGCCCAGACCGAGGCCGAGCAGTCGCCGCCGGCTCATTTCGTTGTGGATCATGCCTTTTCACTCCTTGGGGGACGGGGATGAATTGTGCCTGGTCGGAGCCGGTACGACGTCAGCCGTTCACGGGGGCGAAGCGCAGCACGTTCCAGGAGGCGGCCGGCAGGAGCACGGAGCACCGGCCGCTGTCGGTGGTGGGGGTGTTCATCTCCCGGGGCGTCACCCGGTCGGGTTCGGCCTCGGTGTTCGTCGCCGTCGGGTCGTCCCCGGCGGCGAGGCTCAGGTGCTCGAGCGCGCGCAGGGCCGGCAGGCCGCGCAGGTCGAGGTCGAGGGGCAGGTCGGTCTCGCCCCGGTTGACCGCGAAGACGGTCAGATCGCCGGACTCCTCGTCGTGCACGGCGACGGTGTCCAGCACCGGAACCTCGCCGTGCCGCTTCGTCTCGTACGTCGGACCGACCGGCTCGGTCCGCAGCACGGTGCCGCGCGCGTACCGGGCGGTCAGCGCGAACGGGTGGAAGATGCTCTGCCGCCAGGCGGGGCCGCCGGTGCGGGTGCGGATCGGGGCGATCACGTTGGCGAGCTGTGCCTGGCAGGCCACACCGACCCGGTCGGCGTGCCGGAGCAGGGTGATCAGCAGGTCGCCGACGACCACCGCGTCGACCGCGGTGAAGTCGTCCTCGATCAGCGCCGGCGCCTCGACCCAACCGCGCCGGTCCAGGTCGGCCTTGAGGCGGGACTCGTACCAGACGTTCCACTCGTCGAAGGAGATCTTGAGCTTGCGGCGGTGCCGCTGCTTGGCCGCGACGTGGTCGGCGGTGGCGATCACGTCGGCGATGAAGCTGTCCATGTCGACGGCGGAGGCGAGGATGCTCGCCCGGTCGCCGTCGGAGGGGTCGTAGTAGGTGTGCGCGGAGATGTAGTCGACGTGCTCGTAGGTGTGCTCCAGCACGGTCGCCTCCCACGAGGCGAAGGTCGGCATGGCCCGCTTGGAACTGCCGCAGGCGACCAGGCTGATCGACGGGTCGATCATCTTCATCGCCCGGGCGGTCTCGGCGGCGAGCCGGCCGTACTCGTCGGCGGTCTTGTGCCCGACCTGCCACGGGCCGTCCAGCTCGTTGCCGAGGCACCAGAGCCGCACCGCGTACGGGTCCTCGGCGCCGTTCTTGCGCCGCAGGTCGGACAGCTGCGTCCCGCCCGGGTGGTTGGCGTACTCCAGCAGGTCGCAGGCCTCCTGCACACCGCGGGTGCCGAGGTTGACCGCCATCATCGGCTCGACGCCAGCCTCGTCGGCCCAGGTCATGAACTCGTGCAGGCCGAAGGCGTTGGTCTCGATCGTCTTCCAGGCCAGGTCGAGCCGGCGCGGGCGGTCGCCGACCGGGCCGACGCCGTCCTCCCAGCGGTAGCCGGAGACGAAGTTGCCGCCGGGGTAGCGGACCACCGAGACGCCCAGCTCGCGGGTCAGCTCCAGCACGTCGCCACGCAGCCCGCGGGCGTCCGCCGTGGGGTGTCCCGGCTCGTAGACCCCGCCGTAGACGCAGCGGCCCATGTGCTCGACGAAGGAGCCGAAGAGGCGCCGGTCGGCGGGGCCGATCGCGAAGGCCGGGTCGATGGTGAGCTGCGCGGTCCGCAAGGGGGTGCCACCTTTCCTGTTGCCGGTCCGGGTGACCGGAGTCACCCTTCTGCCTTGATTTCTACAACGTTGTAAGCAACGTTGTAAAGAGGTCGTGATCTGGCCGTGACACGGTAGGGTTCGGTCCAGCTAGATCGGGGAGGCGTCAGTGCGGCACAGGCTCAAGGATGTGGCGGAGCGAGCCGGCGTGTCGGTGAAGACCGTCTCGAACGTGGTCAACGGCTACGTGCACGTCAAACCGGACACCCGAGCGCGGGTCGAGGAGGCGATCGCCGAGCTGAACTACCGGCCGAACCTGTCCGCGCGCAACCTGCGCAAGGGGCGGACCGGGGTGATCGCCCTGGCCGTGCCGGAGCTGGACATCCCGTACTTCGCCGAGCTGGCCCGGCACGTCGTGACGGCCGCCGCGGAGCTGGGCTGGACGGTGCTGATCGACCAGACCGGCGGTGGGCGGGAGCAGGAACGGGTGGTCGCCAGCGGCATCACCGAGCACCTCATCGACGGGCTGATCTTCAGCCCGCTGGCGCTCACCGCCGGGGACCTCGCCGGCCTCGACGGCACACCGATGGTCCTGCTCGGCGAGCGGGTCGACCACGGCCCCTACGACCACGTCGGCATCGACAACGTGGCCGCCGCCCGGGAGATCACCGCCCACCTGATCGGCCTCGGCCGCCGCCGGATCGCCGCCATCGGCTCGCAGCGCACCCCCGAGGGCGCCAGCGCCCGGCTCCGGCTCGCCGGCTACGCCGCCGCGCACGCCGACGCCGGCCTCGACTTCGACGAGGCCCTGGTGGCGCCCGCGCCGGCCTGGCACCGCGCGGAGGGCGCGGTCGCGATGCGGTCCCTGTTGTCCCTTCCGGTACGCCCCGACGCCGTCTTCTGCTTCAACGACACCCTGGCGTTGGGCGCCCTGCGGGCCTTGCACGAGGCCGGCCTGCGGGTGCCGGACGACGTCGCGGTGGCCGGCTTCGACGACATCGAGGACGGCCGGTACTCGGTGCCCACCCTGAGCACCGTCGCGCCGGACAAGGAGCGCATCGCCCGCCTCGCGGTGGAACTCCTCGCCAACCGCATCGACGGCGACCGCACGGCCCCACCCCGCGAACTCCCCGCCCCCTACCACCTCGAACTACGCGAAAGCACCCAAGGCCCCTAACCCCCCCCGGCCCACGGCCCACGGCCCCCCGCCCCATCCGCGGTTGATCAAGAGCTTTGCGTCAGGATTCCGCCTCGATCTGACGCAAACTCCTTGATCAACGCGCCCGAGGGGGGTCAGTCGAAGAAGCGGGCCAGGTGGGCGGGGGTGGGGCCGTCGGCATCCGGGGACAGCGGGGTCAGGTCGGCGAAGATGGAGGCGCCGTCGCAGCCAGCGTGCAGGGGGTACCAACGGGGTGTGCCCGGTGGGCGTTGGAGGCAGATCCCCTTGAACGTCTGCACGTCCAGCAGCCGTACGTGGGTCGGGTCGGCCACCGCGTTGACGTGACCCCACCAGGGGCTCATCACGTGCAGCACGCCGCCGGGCCGGAGCACCCGGTGCGCCTCGTCGACCAGCGGCAGGAAGTCGATCAGGTGCTCCAGGATGTGCACCGCGAAGAACACGTCCACCGAGTCGTCGGCCAGTGGCAGCGACCCGGACAGGTCGGCGACCGCGTCCACGCCGGGCGCCGGGAAGATGTCCAACCCGAGGTTGCCCGGCCACTGCTTGGTCGCACCGCAGCCCAGGTCGACCACCACCGGATCCCGGCCGCCGACGCGTACCCGGCACCAGACCGCGAGCACCCCGGCGAGCCGGCCCACCCGGTCCCGGACCAGCCGCAGCTCACCCGGGTCGGCGACCTCCCCGCTCAGGTGCGCCACCCCGCGGTCGAAGCGGACCTCGACCGCGAGGTCCCGTAGCCGGTCGTCGTGCCGGGCCTGGTCGGTCCATGCCTCGGCGAGGAACCCGTCGACCGCCCGCAGCCGTTCGGCCGAGGGCGGAGTCTGTGCCAGCGCGACCATCGGCCCACCTCCGGCCGCCCGTTACCCGCATCCGCGCCCGTCATGCGTCGGTCGCCCGAAGGGGTCGTTCACCCCGAGATGGTGCGCCGGGGCCGGCCGGCGGCGCGCATCCGCTGGCGCGGTTGGGGCGTGGCCGCCCTGGGCCGCTTGAGGTGGTACCGGTGCAGCTCGTTGTTGCCGGGCAGGGACGGGTCCTCGCTCATGGCGACCAGCTCCCAGCCCTGGTCACCGGCCCGGTTCAGGTGGGCCAGCGCCGTGTCGCCGTACGCCGTCACGTCCACCATCGAGCCGTCCGGCCCGTACCAGACGAAGACGACCTCCCAGCCGATGTCGTTGGTGGCCGCCTGACGACGGCGAACCAGCAGCGCGTACTCCCACTTGAGCATGGCTCATTCTCACCCGGCGCGGCCGGGTCGGCACGGATCAATCCTCGGCGATCCGTCCGGCGTCCACCCGCAGGCGCCGGGTGGTCGCCACCGCGTCCAGCATCCGCCGGTCGTGGGTGACCAGCAGGAGCGTGCCCGGGTACCCGGCCAGAGCCGACTCCAACTGCTCGATGGCGGGCAGGTCGAGGTGGTTGGTCGGCTCGTCCAGGACCAGCAGGTTGACCCCCCGCGCCTGGAGCAGGGCCAGCGCGGCCCGGGTCCGCTCACCAGGGGAGAGGGTCGCCGCGGGCCGCGTCACGTGCGCCGCCCGCAGGCCGAACTTGGCCAGCAGCGTGCGCGCGTCCGCCGGCGGGAGATCCGGTACGGCGGCGGAGAACGCGTCGATCAGGGGGACGTCGGAGAGGAAGAGTCCCCGCGCCTGGTCCACCTCGCCGACCACGACCCCGGGGCCCAGCGCGGCCTGCCCGGCGTCCAGCGGCAGCCGACCGAGCAGGGCGGCCAGCAGGGTCGACTTGCCCGACCCGTTCGCCCCGGTCACCGCGATCCGGTCGGCCCAGTCGACCTGGAGGGTCACCGGGCCGAGGGCGAAGCCTCCCCGGCGTATGACGGCGTCGCGGAGAGTGGCCACGACGGCGCCGGCGCGGGGCGCGGCGGCGATCTCCATGCGCAGCTCCCACTCCTTGCGCGGCTCCTCGACCACCTCCAGCCGCTCGATCATCCGGTCGGTCTGCCGGGCCTTCGCCGCCTGCTTCTCCGAGGTCTGGCCCCGGAAGTTCTTCGCGTGCTTGTCGTTGTCGCCGGCCTTGCGCCGGGCGTTGCGGACGCCCTTCTCCATCCAGGCGCGCTGCATGCGGCCCCGCGCCTCCAGGTCGGCGCGGGTGTCGGCGTACTCCTCGTAGTCCGCGCGGGCGTGCCGACGGGCCACCTCACGCTCCTCCAGGTACGCCGCGTAGCCACCGCCGTAGTGGTTGACCTGCCGCTGGTGCAGGTCCAGCTCCAGCACCCGGGTGACCGTGCGGGTCAGGAACTCCCGGTCGTGGCTGACCAGCACCGTGCCGGCGCGCAGTCCGGTGACGAACTCCTCCAGCCGTTCCAGGCCGGCCAGGTCGAGGTCGTTGGTGGGCTCGTCGAGCAGGAAGACGTCGTACCGGCTGAGCAGCAACGACGCCAGCCCGGCACGGGCCGCCTGGCCGCCGGACAGCCCGGTCATCTCCTGGCCCAGGTCGACGGAGAGGCCCAGCTCGGCGGCGACCTGCTCGGCCCGCTCGTCGAGGTCGGCCCCGCCGAGGGCGAGCCAGCGCTCCAGCGCCTCGGCGTACGCGTCGTCGGCGCCGGACACCCCGGCGCCCAGCGCTTCGGCCGCCGCGTCCATCGCGGTCTGCGCGCCGGTCAC
>NZ_JBFAMU010000042.1:0-20837 GCF_040656655.1 Micromonospora sp. NPDC049799 | reverse complement strand
CGACGAAGCGCTCGCCCCGGGCGACCAGCGCGGCGTACGCGGCGAGCGCTTCGTCGGCGCCGGCGTCCTGGAGGCCGCCGACACGGTGAACGCCGACATCGAGGCCACCGAAGCCGACACGGTCACCGCCGCGCCGGCCGCGACCGCCGCCGCCACCACCACCACGCCGGCCGCCGAGGCCGCCGTGAAGCCGGCCGAGGTCGAGGTTCCCACCCCGGCCGACGTGGCCGAGGTCGTGGAGGCCAAGCCGGCCGCCGTCAAGAAGCAGCGGGCCGTCAAGGCCGCCGCCAAGCCCGCCGCGACCCCGTCGGCGAAGCTGCCCCGGGCCACGAAGCGGACCCGGCCGGCCGCCGAGTAACACCGCCGATCGCGACCCCGGAGCCGTCCTGTCGGACGATTCCGGGGTCGTCGGCATAAGCTTGCCGGCATGGCCATCGCCGCGCCAATCTTCGCCTTCGCCATCCGCGACGTGATCGAGACGATCCTGCTCGCCTTCGTGCTGATCGTCCTGGCGGTCTCCCTCGTGCACGCCATCGCTCAGCGCTCCGACGGCTTCCCCGCGATCGGCACCCTCCCCAAGGGCGGCTGGATCGCGATCCTGGCGGTCTGCCTGCTGCTGACCCTGCTGACGCGCAGCTCACTCAGCATCTTCGGACTGATCGGCATCGCCGCCGGGCTCATCTACCTGCTCGATGTCCGGGTGGGCCTGCGCGAACTCCGGGACGGCCGGGGATCCTCCTGGTGAGGGGTTTCCGTTGGCCGCCGCCACCGGACGGTGGGCCCCGCACCTGGGGCCCGGGGCCCGGTGGGCCCCGCACCGGCCGGCCCGCCCTACCGGAGCCGGAGACCGAGCTGGTCGCGACGCCGCACGGCGTACACCTGGAACAGCTCGTCACCGGCACGGGTGACCCGGTCACCGTCTTCGCGCACGGCCTGGGCAACGGCATCGCGACCACCCGGCCCTTCGGCAGCGGGCTCGCCGGACGGAAGGTCTTCTTCCAGTTCCGGGGGCACGGCCGTTCCGACGCGCCGCCCGGCCCGTGGACCTATCTGGACCTCGCCCGCGACCTGCGCGCGGTCGCCGACCTGGGCGGCGCCACCCGGGCCTTCGGGGCGAGCCTCGGCGCGGGGGCGCTCTGCCGGCTGCTGCTGGAGAGCCCCGGGCGCTTCGAGCGGCTGGTCTTCTTCCTGCCGGCGGTGCTGGACCGGCCGCGCGGGGAGGTGGCCCGGGAGCGGTTGACCGCCCTGCTGGACGCCGTCGACAGCGGGGACGCGTCGGTCGTCGCCGAGGTCGTCCAGGTGGAACTGCCGACGGCTGTGCGCAACACCCCGGCCGGCTGGGCGTACCTGCGGCAGCGCCTCGACCAGTTGCTGCGCGACGGCCTGGCACAGGAGCTGGCCACCCTCCCCGATTCGGTGCCGGTCCCCGACGCGAAGGCGCTGGCCGCCGTCACCGCGCCCGCCCTGGTGATCGGCTGTGTCGGCGACGACCTCCACCCGGTCGAGGTCGCGGAGCAGCTCACGGCCGCGCTTCCGCACGCCACGCTGCACGTGTACGACCGGCCGGGCGTCCTCTGGACGGAACGCGCCGATCTGCGCAATCGCATCTCGACCTTCCTCGACGGTTAGCGGGTCGGCGTCCGCGGCGTGCACTTGAAGGTTGCCAGAAGGTGAACGAGGATCCTCGATAGGTAGGCCCCCGGCCTCGGCGGCGGGAGCCACGCGACAAAGGAGTCCTCATGCCTGATCTCAACCGGCGTACCCTGCTGCGCGGTGCCGCCGCCGCAGCCGGTGGCGCCGTCCTCGGTGGCCCGTTCCTCGGCTTCGTGGCGCGGGGCGAGGCCGGCGCGGTCGGCGCGCGGCCGGTACCCGACCCGACTCTGGGGCCGGTGCCGGACCTGCGCGACGGCACGGTCCGACTGCACCTGCCGGAGGGCTTCCAGTACCGGTCGTTCCACGACACCGAGTTCCCGGTGGTGCTCGACGACGGCACGCGGCTGCCCGGCCGGCACGACGGCATGGGTGCCTTCCGTGGCCCCGGCGGCACCGTCCGGCTGGTCCGCAACCACGAGGTGAACAACCCCGGCCCCGCCTTCGGCGACGCCTCCGCCGCGTACGACCCGATGGCGCAGGGCGGCACCACCACCGTCGAGGTGACCCGGTTCGGCGAGGTCCGTCGCTCCTGGACCAGCCTGAACGGCACCATGATGAACTGCTCCGGCGGGCAGATGCCCTGGGGCAGTTGGATCACCTGCGAGGAGACGGTCAACGGCCCGGACGTCGGCCCGGACTTCACCGGCACCTCCAACGTGCCGCTCACCCAGCCGCACGGCTTCATCTACGAGGTCCCGGTGGACGGGCAGTCGGACCGGGCGCCCATCACCGCCGCCGGCCGCTTCGCGCACGAGTCGGTGGCGTACGACCCGCGCGGCGGGCACCTGTACCTCACCGAGGACAACTTCGGCTTCCCGTCCGGCTTCTACCGGTACACCCCGCCGCGGCACCCGAGGTCGTGTGGCCGGCTGCTGGACGGCGGTCGGCTCCAGATGCTCGCGGTCCGGGGCCGGCCCAACCTGGACCTGGCCGCGGCGCAGCGCCGGCGCGCGACGTACGCCGTGGAGTGGGTGGACATCGACGACCCGGCGCCGAGGTTCCCGTACACCCCGGGTCAGGTCGCGCCGACGACGAACGAGCAGGCGTTGACCCACGTCTCCCGGCAGGGCTGGGAGCGCGGCGCCGCGTACTTCTCCCGGCTCGAAGGCTCGGCGTACGACGACGGCGTCGTCTACTTCACCGCGACCCAGGGCGGTGGCCCGGCGGAGACGTCGACCGGCCCGATCGCCGACGGGTACGGCAACGGGCACGGCCAGGTGTGGGCGTACCACTGCCGGCAGCAGGTGCTGCGGTTGGTGTACGAGTCGCCGGGGCCGGACGTGTTGGACTTCCCGGACAACGTGACGACCAGCCCGCGGGGCACGCTCGTGGTCTGCGAGGACAACGTGAACGACAACTACCTGCGCGGGCTCACCCCTCGCGGCGACCTGTTCGACATCGCGCTGAACCGGCTCGTCAGCAGCACCGGGGTGGACCGGTCCAACGACGAGTTCGCCGGCTCCACGTTCAGCCCGGACGGGCACACCCTGTTCGTCAACATCCAGGCGAGCCGCGGTATGACGTTCGCGATCTGGGGTGACTGGCGGCGGATCGGGGTCTGAGCGCGACCGACACCACCACGAGTTCACCCGCCCCCGGCCGGGCCGGCGTCAGCCGCGCGGCCCGGCCGGGAGGTGGGCGGCACGGACGTCGAGCAGCCAGCGCTCCACCGTGGCCTCGTCCGGGCGGTCCGGCAGCGGCGTACGGATCTCGTCGAAGTCGCGTTCCGCCTCGGCCAGCAGGGTCCGTGCCGCGTCCAGATCCCCGCCGGCCACCCGCTCCCCGAACCCCCGGAACCACTCCGGGTCGGCGAGGCGGATCTCCAGCACGCCCGTGGCGTAGAGGTGCCGGCCCTGGTGCACCAGCCGGGCCAGGTGCCGGGCGTGCTTCGCGGTCCGCCGTCGCACGTCGGAGGAGAACGTCCCGTCGCCCCGGGACTCCAGCTTGCGGAACTGCCGCGACGCGTACCCGAGGAAGGCGTCACGCACCCGGGGCGCGGACAGGAACGCCGACCGGATCGCGACGAGCCGGTCGCCGAACTCCGTCCGCGTCTCGTAGCAGTCGTCCGGCAGCCACATCAGCTCGGTCGCGGTCGGGTTGCCGCTCAACGCCAGGCGCGCGTACTTCCCGGCCTCGTGCAGGGTGACGTCCGGGTCGGTGGTGACGACGGACTCCTTCGGTGGGTGCAGGCCGTGGAACGCGACGGTGGGCGCGGCGAACACGCCGATCCGGTCGACGTCCGAGCCCGGACCGGCCAGCCCGTACGCGACCGAGCCGACGATCCCGGAGAGCAGCAGGTGCATGCCGGCGAGCATGACGCACGACACCCGTTCACGAAACCGGACTTCGGATGTCAGGTTTTCCTGTCAGGGTCGGACGCATGACGACGACACCGCTGACAGGGAAGGTCGCACTGGTAGCCGGGGCGACACGGGGCGCCGGCCGGCAGATCGCGGTGCAGCTCGGCGCGGCCGGCGCGACGGTCTACGCCACCGGGCGCAGCAGCCGCGCCGGCCGGTCGGAGATGGACCGGCCGGAAACCATCGAGGAGACCGCCGAGCTGGTCACCGCCGCCGGTGGCACCGGCATCGCTGTCCGCGTCGACCACCTGGTCGCCGACCAGGTACGCGACCTGGTCGCCCGGATCGACGCCGAGCAGGGTCGGCTCGACGTGCTGGTCAACGACATCTGGGGCGGCGACCCGTTGATCACCTGGGAGAAGCCGGTCTGGGAGCAGCCCCTCGACGCCGGGTTCCGCACCCTGCGGCTGGCGATCGACACGCACATCATCACCAGCCACTTCGCGCTGCCGCTGCTCATCCGCCGCCCCGGCGGCCTGGTCGTCGAGATCGGCGACGGCACGAAGGCGTACAACGACGAGAACTACCGGCTGTCGGTCTTCTACGACCTGGCCAAGGTGTCGGTGAACCGCCTCGCCTTCAGCTGGGCCCACGAGCTGAAGCCGCACGGGTGTACCGCCGTCGCGCTCACCCCCGGCTGGATCCGGTCCGAGTCGATGCTGGAGCACTTCGGGGTCACCGAGGAGAACTGGCGTGACGGCGCGGCGAAGGACCCGCACTTCCTGATCTCGGAGACCCCGGCCTTCGTCGGGCGCGCGGTCGCCGCCCTCGCCGCCGACGAGGAGAAGGCGCGCTGGTCCGGACGGTCGGTGTCGGCCGGCGAGCTGTCCCAGGTGTACGGGTTCACCGACGTCGACGGCAGCCGGCCGGACGCCTTCCGCTACATCAGCGAGGTGGTCGACGCCGGCAAGCCGGCCGACGTCACCGGCTACCGCTGAGTGGCGTAGAGCGCCGCCGTGCGGGACGCCGCCTCCGCCAGCCTCGACCGAAGCTCGGGCGGGTCGAGCACCTCGGCCTCCGGGCCCAGCCCGAGCACCTGCGCGTACGCCACCTCGACCGACTCGACGGGCAGGCGGACGGTCGTCCACCCCTGCCCGTCCGGTCCGTCGGCGGTGGCGAGCGCCTCGTCGTACACGAAGGGAGCGTCGGCGACGAAGCGGAGCCGGCGCAGGCCGGCGGCGCTCAGCCGGAGGGTGACCCACGCCCGGAGCATGTCCCGCAGGAACGCCTCGGCCTGCTCGCGCCAGTACGTGGCCAGGTCGAACCCCTCGTCCCGGGTGAAGGTCGCGTCGCCCACCTCGACCCCGGTGACCCGGTCCACCCGGTACGTGCGCACGTCGTCGCCGACACGACCGACCAGGTACCAGACACCGTTCTTGAGCACCAGGCCGTACGGGCACAGCTCGCGGGTGACCTCCCGCTCGCCGCGCCGGTAGCGCAGCCGCACCGCCCGGTCCCGCCAGACCGCGCCGGCCAGCTCGGTCAACCACGGCGGCGGCCTGGACTCCCGGAACCACCCGGGCACGTCGAGGTGGAAGCGTTGCCCGGTGCGTACCGGTGCGTCGCGCAGCGCGGGTGGGAGCGCCGCGAGGACCTTCAGCTCGGCCGAGGCGACCGCGTCGGCGAGTCCCATGTCGCCGGCCGGTCCGGGCAACCCGGCCAGGAACAGCGCCTCCGCCTCGTCCCGGCTCAGGCCGGTCAACCGGGTGCGGTAACCGCCCAGCAGCCGGTAGCCGCCGGCCCGTCCGCGGTCGGCGTAGACCGGCACGCCGGCGGCGGAGAGCGCCAGCACGTCCCGGTAGACCGTCCGCTCGGACACCTCCAGTTCCCGCGCCAGCTCGGCGGCGGTCATCGTCTCCCGCGCCTGGAGCAGAAGCACCAGGGAGATCAACCGCGCTGCCCGCATCCCCCCATTGTGTAAGGAAGGGCCCCCGCTTAACGCCTGCGGTAGAGGAAGGGCCCGTTCCTAACGCCGCGCGCGGCGGGGCCGACCCCGCACTAGGCTCTGCGCTCGTGAACGCACCCAGCCGCATCGCCGCGCCCGTGACCGGTGCCGCCGGCCGGTTCCTCTCCGGCGTCGGGCTGCTCCTGCGCGGCCTCGGCCTCTACGTCCGCAGCCCCGGCCTGATGCTCCTCGGCGTGCTGCCGGCGCTGATCTCCGGCGCGCTCTTCGTGACCGCATTCGTCCTCCTCGCGTACGTCGTGGACGACCTGGCGGCGCTCGTCACACCGTTCGCGGACGACTGGTCGACCACCGCGCGGAGTCTGGTCCGGGTCATCGCGGGCCTGGCCTTCCTCGGGCTCGGCGGCCTGCTCGCGGTCGTCGGCTTCACGGCGGTCACCCTGGTGATCGGCGACCCGTTCTACGAGAAGATCTCCGAGCGGGTCGAGGAGCGTCTCGGCGGTACGCCCGGCGGGGTCGAACTCTCCTTCTGGCCCTCCCTGCGGCGCAGTGCGGTGGACTCGCTGAAGCTGGTCGGCCTGTCGGTGCTGGTCGGCATCCCGCTCTTCGTCGCCGGATTCGTGCCGGTGGTCGGGCAGACCGTCGTACCGGTGATCGGTGCGGCGGTCGGTGGCTGGCTGCTCGCCCTGGAGCTGACCGGCGCGGCCTTCTCCCGGCGCGGACGGCGGCTGCCGGACCGGCGGGCCGCCCTGCGCGCCGACCGTCCGACGGCGCTCGGGTTCGGCGTCGCCGTGTTCGTCTGTTTCCTGATCCCGCTCGGCGCGGTGCTGCTCATGCCCGCCGCCGTCGCCGGGGCGACCCTGCTCGCCCGCCGGTCGCTCGGCCTGTCCATCGAGGAGCGGTGACATGGAGATCGTGCTTGTCCAGGGCGACATCACCAGCCAACGGGTGGACGTGATCGTGAACGCCGCCAACTCGTCCCTGCTGGGCGGCGGGGGAGTGGACGGCGCGATCCACCGCAGGGGCGGGCCGGCGGTCCTCGCCGAGTGCCGTGCCCTGCGCGCCTCGACGTACGGGCGGGGCCTGCCCACCGGGCAGGCGGTGGCGACCACGGCCGGCGACCTGCCGGCGCGGTGGGTGGTGCACACGGTCGGGCCGGTGTACTCGGCCGGCGAGGACCGGTCGGCGCTGCTACGCGACTGCTACGCGACTGCTACGCGAACAGCCTGCGGGTCGCCGACGAGCTGGGTGCGACGACGGTGGCGTTCCCCCTGATCTCGGCGGGCGTCTACGGCTGGCCGGTCGAGGACGCCGTCCGGCGGGCGCTGTCGGTGCTGCGGGCCGCCGAACCGGCGCACGTCACGGAGGCCCGGCTGGTCCTCTTCGGCGCCGACACGTACGCGGTCGCCCAGCGGGTGTCCGCGGGCTGACGCCGCGCGGTCAGGGCAGCTCGCGCAGGCAGGACCACTGGGACGCCACCGGTCGGTAGCCGAGCCGGGCGTTGACCGCCAGCATCGGCGCGTTCGCCTCGTCGTTCGAGGTGTACGCGACCCGGACGCCCCGGGCGGCGGCTCGGTGCAGGGCGGCCCGCTTCGCCAGCAGGGCGAACCCCCGCCCCCGGTGCCGTGGCAGCGTTCCGGTGTAGTCCGACCACATCCGGTCGCCGTCCCGAATGACCAGACTGAACGACACCAGCTGGCCGTCGACCTCGACCGCCGTGCTGGCCTCCCGGTCGAGCCCCGGGTTGTTCCACACGTCCCAGAGCCAGCGGTCGTAGGTCACCAGGTCGAACGGGACGTCGCCCGGCTCGTCGGTCGCGGCGTCGGCCTCCAGCCGGTGCACCCGGCGCGGGTCCAGCCCGGCCAGCGGGTGCAGCGAGATGCCGGGCGGCGACGTCGGCGCGGGCGGGGCCGACCGCAGGTCCAGCGTGGAGTAGCGCAGCTCGCGGCTCGGCGTGAAGCCGTTGTGGCGGGCGAACGGCAGCGAGTCCGGCTGCGCCCAGGTGCGGATCCGGCGTACGCCGAGCGTCCCGAGGTGGTTGAGCGCCCGTGCCAGCAGCGAACCTCCCAGCCCGTGCTGCCGATGGTCGGGGTGTACGTGCAGCAGCGAGACCTCTCCGACGTCGGGCTCGGAGGTCTGCGCGTTGCGGTACGCCGACACCCAGCCGACCACCCGCCCGTCGACCTCCGCCACGTACGCCGTCCAGTGCTCGTCCGGCGGCGGTTCGGCGATCATCCGCCAGGTCGACGGGACACCGCGTACCAGGTAGGGGTAGACCAGCGCGCGCAGCGCCACCGCAGCGGGCGCGTCGTCCGGTCGCGCGGTACGGATCACGAGGCCGGCACGGCGGCGATCGCCTCGACCTCGACGAGCTGCTCGGGGTAGCCGAGCACGGCCACCCCGAGCAGGGTGCTCGGCGGGTCGTGGTCGCCGAAGGCGTCGCGGACCACCTGCCAGACGGCGACCAGGTCGGCGCGCTCCGGTGAGGCGACGTACACCGTGGTCTTGACGACGTCGGCGAGCCGGGCGCCGGCCGCCGCGAGGGCCGTCTCCAGGTTGGTCATCACCTGCCGGGCCTGTGCGATCGGGTCGCCGGGGGCGACGGTCGTGCCGTCGGCGTCGAGCGGGCAGGCCCCGGCGGCGAAGACCAGGCGGGCGGGCGGTTCGACGGTGGCGACGTAGGCGTACTCGGTGGTGGCCAGCGTGGGGACGTGCAGGAGATGCGGCACGGGCCGACGCTAACCCGGCCCCGGCGATCGTTCGACCGAATATCGCACCGGCTTGCATGATCGGCTACGGCTCAGCTGTCCTGCGGGCGGCGTGTCGGACAGCTAGCGCGTAGACGATCATGGGAGCGCAAGTCTCAGGCTGAGTCGCGGAGCACCAGCTCCGTCGGGAGGACCACGGACGGCTCGATGGTCTCGCCCGCGGCGAGCCGCAGCAGCTGCCGGGTGCCCTGCCGGCCGAGTTCCAGTATCGGCTGACGGACCGTGGTCAGCGGCGGGTCGGTGTACGCGGCGGTCTCGATGTCGTCGAAGCCGATCACCGCCACGTCGTCCGGCACCCGCCGGCCCGCCTCCCGCAGGGCCCGCAGCGCGGCGTGCGCCATCAGGTCGGAGGCGGCGAACACCGCGTCGAGGTCGGGGTGCCGGGACAGCAGGTGGCGCATCGCCGCCCCGCCGGACTCCCGGGTGAAGTCGCCGACCGCGACCATCTCGGGCAGGCCGGCCGCGGCCACCGCCTCCCGGTAGCCGGCCAGCCGCTCCACCCCGGCGACCATGTCCTGCGGCCCGGCGATCGTCGCGATCCGCCGGCGTCCCCCGGCGACCAGGTGGCGCACGGCCGCGGTCACCCCGCCCACGTGGTCGACGTCGACGTACGGGACCGGCACGTCGCCGAGCATCCGGCCGCTGCACACCACCGGGATGCCCAGCCGGGCGAGCCGGCCGGGCAGCGGGTCGGCGCCGTGCAGGGAGGCGAACAGCACCCCGTCCACGTGTCGCCCGGTGGTGTAGCGCTCGACCCGGTCATGCCCGGCCGGCGAGCCGGCGAGCATCAGCACGAGTTGCTTGTCCGCCGCCTCCAGCTCCTGCGCCGCACCCCGGATGATGCTGGGGAAGACCTGGTCGTCGGAGAAGACGCGAGTCGCCTCCTCGGGCAGGACCAGGGCGATGGAGTCGGTCCGCTGGGTGACCAGGCTGCGGGCGGCCAGGTTCGGCACGTACCCCAGCTCGGCGACCGCCCGGCGGACCGCCTCCTGGATCGGCTCGGCGACCGTGGTCGACCCGTTCACCACCCGGGACACCGTCGCGCGGGAGACCCCGGCGCGCCGGGCCACCGCCTCCAGGGTCGGCCGCTGCGCCGTCGTCATCGCTGGCATCACCACCTCGTCACAGCCCGTTCCGGGAGATCACCTCCTGGTACCACCGGGCACTGGACTTGAGTGTGCGCCGCTGGGTCAGGTAGTCCACGTGGACGATCCCGAACCGCTTCCGGTAACCCTCGGCCCACTCGAAGTTGTCCAGCAACGACCATACGAGATAGCCGCGCAGATCCACGCCCCGGGCGATGGCCTCGTGCGCCGCCCGCAGGTGTCCGTCGAGGTACGCGATGCGGTCGGTGTCCTGCACCTCGCCGGCCGGATCCGACCCCGCCTTGTCCGGAAACGCGGCGCCGTTCTCGGTGACCAGCAGCGGCACGCCCGGGTAGTCGGTCGCGATCCGCTCCAGCAGCCGGGTCAGCCCGGCCGGCTCGATCATCCAGCCCATGTCGGTGAGCGGGCCGGCCGGCGGCAGGAACTCCACCGCACCGTCGGTGCCCGGGTACGCGCCGCCGCCCCCGGCGCCGTCGGGCCGGCCGGCGACGTAGGTGGGCTGGTAGAAGTTCACGCCGAGCAGGTCGATCGGGGCGGCGATCAGCTTCTCGTCGCCGTCGGAGACGAACGTCGCGGGATCCACGAACCGGGCGACGTGCTCCAGCATGTCCTCCGGGTAGGCGGCGCGCAGCAGCGGGTCGAGGAAGATCCGGTTCTGGAGGCCGTCGACGAGGCGTACCGCGGCGGCGTCGGCGGCGCTGTCCGGGTCCGCCGCGCGGACGTCGGCGGGGTTGAGGGTGATCCCCACGGTCTCCGCGCCCGCCGCGCGCAGCGCGCGGGCCGCCAGGCCGTGCCCGAGCAGCAGATGGTGTACGGCGGTGAAGGCCGCACCCGCGTCCCGCTCGCCGGGGGCGTGCACCCCGTTGCCGTACCCGAGGTAGGCCGAGCACCACGGCTCGTTGAGCGTGGTCCACGTGTCCACCCGATCGCCGAGCCGGGCGTGCACCGCCGTCGCGTACGTGGCGAAGTGCTCCGCGGTCTCCCGCGCCGTCCAGCCACCCCGGTCCTCCAGGGCCTGCGGCAGGTCCCAGTGGTAGAGGGTGACGATCGGGTCGATGCCCTGGCTGAGCAGCGTGTCCACCAGCCGGTCGTAGAAGTCCAGGCCGCGCGGGTTGACCGGGCCGGTGCCGTCGGGCTGGATCCGGGGCCAGGCGACCGAGAAGCGGTACGTGTGCAGCCCCAGCTCCGCCATCAGCGCCACGTCGTCGGCGTACCGGTGGTAGTGGTCGCAGGCGACGTCGCCGGTGTGGCCCTGGTGGACCTTGCCCGGCGTACGGCTGAAGGTGTCCCAGATCGACGGGCCGCGACCGTCGTCGCGGGCCGCGCCCTCGATCTGGTACGCGGCGGTGGCGGCGCCCCAGCGGAAGTTCTCCGGGAACCGGATCGAACTCATGCCTTCACCGCACCTTCCATGATGCCGCCGATGATCTGGCGGCCGAACAGGATGAACACCAGCAGGAGGGGCAGGGTCGCGATGGCCGTCCCGGTGAACACCTGCGACATGTCCTGGTAGTAGCCGTCCGACAGGGCCCGCAGCGACAGTTGGACCGTGGGGTTCTCCGGGTCGTTGAGCACGGCGTACGGCCAGAGGAAGTCGTTCCAGGTGGTCATGAAGGTGAGCAGGCCGAGCACGGCGGCGGCCGGGCGCAGCGCGGGCAGGACCACGTTCCAGTAGATGCGCGCGGTGTTGCAGCCGTCCATCCGGGCCGCCTCGATCAGCTCGGTGCTGACGGCCTGCCCGGCGTACTGGCGCATCATGAACACGCCGAACCCGGTCACCAGAGCGGGGACGATGACCGCCGGCAGCCGGTCGTTCCAGTTCAGCTTGGTCATCAGCAGGTAGAGCGGGATGACTCCGAGCTGGGTGGGCACCATCATGGTCGCGATGATCACCATGAGCATCGCGTTGCGTCCCCGGAACTGCAGCTTGGCGAACGCGAAACCGGCCAGGGTGGAGAAGAAGACCACCGAGACGGTGACCGTGGTCGCCACGATCGCCGAGTTGATCAGGCCGGTCAGGAAGTACGCGTCGGTGTTCGCGAACAGGCGCGCGATGTTGGCGCCCAGGTTGCCGCCGGGGGTGACCGGTGGGGGCAGTTGCCCCATCGCGTCACTGGACCGGCTGGCCACCACGAACATCCACCAGATCGGGAAGATCGAGGCGAACGTGGCGACGACCAGCGCGCCGTAGGTCAGGGGGCTGGCCCGCCAGAGCCGGCTCATGACGGGTCTCCCTTCCCGGCGCCCAGTCGCCGGATGATCAGCACGTTGATCGCCGCGACGACGGCGATGAGGACGAAGAGCAACCAGGCCACCGCGGAGCCGTAGCCGAAGTTGTAGTACGGGGCGAAGGCGTTCTCGAACATGTACATCGTCACCGTCTGCGACTCCCGCGTCGGCCCGCCGCGGATCGCGTTGGTGCCGGAGTGGAACAGGCGGGGCTCGGTGAAGAGCTGGAGCCCGCCGATGGTGGAGATGATGACCGCGAAGATGATCGTCGGCTTGAGCAGCGGAACCGTGATCGACCAGAACTGCCGCACCCGGTTCGCGCCGTCGATCGCGGCGGACTCGTAGAGGTCCCGGGGGATGGCCTGCATGGCGGCCAGGAAGATCAGCGCGTTGTAGCCGGTCCACCGCCAGTCGACCATCGCCGAGATGGCGACCCAGGAGGCGACCCGGTTGGACTTCCAGTCCACACCGTCCACCCCGACCAGGTCCAGCAGCCAGTTGATCATCCCGAACTCGCGGCCGAAGAGGACCCCGAACACGATCGCCACGGCTGCGGTGGAGGTGACGTTGGGGACCAGCACCGCCATCCGCCACCCGGTGCGTGCCCGTAGTTGCCGGTTGAGCATGTTGGCCAGCCAGAGCGCCGCGAGCAGCTGCGGGACGGTGGAGATGACGAAGATGCCGAGCGTGTTGACCACCGCGTGCCAGAAGTCCGCGTCGGCCAGCAGTCGGGTGTAGTTCTCCGCGCCGATGAAGGTGGGGTTGCTGCCGAGCAGGTCCCAGTCGTGCAGCGAGACCCAGAGGGTGTACGCCAGGGGGTAGGCCCCGAAGATCGCGAAGAGCAGGAAGAACGGGGCGATGTACAGGTAGGGCGACCACTTCGTGTCGAACCGGCTGAGCCGGTGCGACCGGGTGGGTCGTACGGGTGACGCCGCCACGACCGGCGGCCGCGCGTCGAGCTGCACGCTCACGGCCCGAGACTCCTTTCCACGCCGCCCGCCCCCACCGGCCGGGCCGCCGTCGACTCGTCGGCGGCCGGACCGGTGGGCGAGCGGGGAGCGGTTACTTGGCGGCGGCCTTCTTCGCGTTGTTCACCGCGTCGGTCCAGCCCTGGTCGGCGGTGCGCTGGCCGAGTTCGACCGTGCGGACGGCGTTCTCCACCTCGGTGCGGACAGCCTGGTTCTTCGGGCCCATGTAGACCGGCTTCAGGTTCTTCGCCCCGGCGGCGAAGATCTGCCCGACGGGGGCGTCCGAGAAGTACGCGTTGGTGGAGCCGGTGATCGCCGGGTCGTCCAGGGCCTGCGGCGAGGAGGGCAGCGGGCCCTTGGCCTTGAACGCGCCGATCTGGCCCTTGGCGCTGGTCAGGAACTTCGCCAGCTCGATGGCCTCGGCCTGGTGCTTGCTCTGCTTCGGCACGGCCAGGTAGGAGCCGCCCCAGTTGCCGCCGTTGCCGGGTACCTGGGCGATGTCCCACTTGCCCTTGCCGGCCGGGCCGGCGTTGCCCTCGATGACACCGGTCATCCAGGCGGGGCAGGCGATGGTGGCGAACTTGGCCTGCTTGAACGCCGAGACCCACTCCTCCGACCAGGCCCCGTACTTGCCGGAGAGGCCGGAGTCGATGATGTCCATGGTGGTGTCCCACGCCTGCTTCACGGCCGGGTTGCTGTCGACCACCAGGTTGTCGCTCGTGTCGTAGTAGTGGTGGCCCTGCGCGTTGCCGGCGGTCTGGAGCACGATCGTGTTGAACGTGTTCGTGGCGGCGTCGAGGAAGGACGCCCCGGTCTTCGCGGCGGTGAACCTCTCACCGACCGCCACGTAGTCCTGCCAGGTCGGCCAGAGCTTGCTCACCGCGTCCCGCTCGGTGGGCAGCCCGGCCTTGGCGAACAGGTCCTTGCGGTAGCACATGGCCATGCCGCCGACATCGGTGCCGAGGCCGATGAGCTGCTTGCCGTCGGCGGTGAGCCCGGCGTTCCACTTCCACTCCAGGAAGTTGCCCTTCAGCTCGGCCGCGCCGTGGTCGAGCAGGTTGACGAAGTTGCCCGGGTTGGCCTTGTACTCGACCAGCAGGCCCTCCTCGATGGCGACCACGTCGCCGGCCCCCTTGCCGGCGGCCAGCCACTGGGTCAGCTTCGGCGAGTACTCGTCGAGGTTGCCGCCGGTGCCCCGTTCGACGATTTTCACGTCGGGGTGACTGGCCATGTACTCCTTGTAGAGCTCGTCGTAGCCGAACTGGCCGAAGACGTCGACGGTCAACGTGATCGGGCCGTCGGCGGCATCCTCCGCGTCGCCGCCGCCGCAGGCGGCGGTGGCGAGCAGGGCGGTGGTGGCGACGAGGGCGACCGCCGCGCGGCGGCGGAGCGAATTGGCACCCATGTGTCTCGGACCCCTCTCAGGTCGGGTGGGTGGTGGTCGTCGGTGAAGCTGAGAGAGCGCTCTCTCGCAGCCTGTCGGGTCGCCCCCCGGCTGTCAAGAGAGCGCTCTCTAATCGAGACCGACCGCCCCGCCCTTACACGTGAGGAGTGGCCGTTCCGGCGGGAACGGCCACTCCTTCGGGTGCGTGCTGCGGTGCCTCAGCCGGTGCGCAGGCCGCCCAGCAGCGCGCGCTCGCCCGTCACGTCCAGCGTGTCGAAGCTGACCCGGCCCCACAGCGCCAGCAGCAGGTCGCTGGCGGTCCCCGCCACCTGCGCCCGGGCGTGGTGGTCGTCGTGGTCGAAGATGGTGGCGGTGTCGAGCAGGGCCACGCCCTCACCGCGCAGCCGCAGGAACCAGTCCTGCCCCGCGTCCGTCGCCGTCAACTGCACCACCCCGTGCCACGGCCCGTGGTTGAGCCGCCGGCCGGCCGGGAGCCAGGTGTCCAGCACCTCGCTCACCCCGTCGGCGGCGAGCTTCGCCTCGATCGGCTCACCGGCGGCGATGGCGAGCTGGGCGTCCCAGCGGTGCACCGCCGTCTCGTGCGCCATCCGGCGCGGCCAGAATCCCGCCTTCTTCGGCTGCGGCGCCCAGTTCCACGCCGGCGCCTCCGGGTCGAGTGCGTCGAGGAGGGTCATCAACTGGTCGTACGACTGCTGCCAGGTCTGGAGCGCGGTGGTTCCGGCCTCCAGTTCGGGGCGCTGGGACCGGGCCGGGGGTGCCGTGGCGACCGGCGACCCGGCGAAGGAGTGGACCCAGCGGTAGATGCCGGCCAGGTGCAGGGTCAGATCGGTGACCGTCCAGCCGGGGCACGAGAGAACGGGTGTCTCCGGCGGGGCCTCCGCCACCGCGGCGGCGAACGTGGGGCCCTCCGCCCGTAGTGCCCCGATCCAGAAGTCCTTCGTCACGTGCAGTCTGCTCATCGCCATCCTCCCGGGGGTGACCGGGCCACCAGTGGGTGCCGCGGCTACCCCTCAGCCTAGGGTGAAAGGCGTGTCAGACGTCTACGCCCAGCCGACGACCGGAGCCGAACCCGACACCCGGTGCCATCTCGCGCCATACACGACATTGCGCCTCGGTGGCGTGGCCGATCGTGTCGTCACCGCCACCACCGCCGACGACATCGTCCGGGCGGTCCGGGAGGCCGACGGCCCGGTGCTGGTCCTCGCCGGCGGCAGCAACGTGGTGATCGGCGACGCGGGCTTCTCCGGCACCGTGGTCCTGGTCCGCTCACGCGGGGTCCGCGTGCTCGACCAGGACGACGACACCGTCACCGTACGGGTCGAGGCCGGCGAGCCGTGGGACGATCTGGTCGCCCGTACCGTCGCCAACGGCTGGTCCGGGTTGGAGTGCCTCTCCGGCATCCCCGGCTCCACCGGCGCCACCCCGATCCAGAACGTCGGGGCGTACGGCCAGGAGGTCGCCGAGACCATCACCGGCGTGCAGGTCTACGACCGGGTGGCCGGCACCACCGACCGGATCGCCGCCGCCGACTGCGGCTTCGCGTACCGGTCGAGCATCTTCAAGTACAGCGAGCGCTGGGTGGTGCTCTCGGTCGACTTCCGGCTCGGCCGGTCCCCGCTCAGCGGCCCGATCCGGTACGCGGAACTGGCCCGCTCCCTCGGCGTCGAGGTGGGGGACCGGGTGCCGCTGGCCGACGCGCGGGCCACCGTCCTGCGGCTGCGCGCCGGGAAGGGCATGGTCCTGGACGGCGTCGACCCCGACACCTGGTCGGTCGGCTCGTTCTTCACCAACCCGGTGCTCGACCGGGCCGCGTACGAGCTGCTGCGGGAGCGGGCCGCCGACATCGGCGAGCCGCCGGCCTGGCCCAGCGCGGGAGACGCGGTGAAGGTCAGCGCCGCCTGGCTGATCGACAAGGCCGGCTTCGGCAAGGGCCACCCGGGTCCCGAGGGCGTCGCCATCTCCACCAAGCACACCCTGGCGCTGACCAACCGCAGCGGCACCGCCAGCACGGCCGCCCTGGTGGCCCTGGCCCGCGAGATCCGCGACGGCGTCCGGTCCCGCTTCGGCGTGACCCTCCACCCCGAACCCGTCCTCATCAACTGCACCATCTGACAAACCCTCAACCCCACCGACGGGCGGGGGCGGGTCAGGTCGGGCTTACGGAAGGCCAGGGGACGGTGAGTTCGCCGTGGCGCCAGCGGCGGGGGCCGTCCAGGACGGGCCAGCCGGACTCGCGGACGGCCGTCACGGTGCGCAGCCAGCGCTGGCGGGGGCCGAAGGGGGCGTAGCCCGCGGCGGCGTGCCAGGCGTCGTCCAGGGCGCGCAGGAGACCGTGGATCCGTTCCCCGGGCACGTTGCGGTGGATCAGCGCCTTCGGCAGCCGCTCCGCGAGCTGACCGGGGCTCTCCAACGTGGTCAGCCTCGCGGCGAGGGTCAGCGTGCGTGGCCCCGAGGTGTCGAGCAGCACCCACCCGCCGAGGCGGCCCAGCTCGTCGCAGGTCCCCTCGACCAGCAGTCCGCCCGGTGCGAGTCCAGCGGAGATGGTCCGCCACGCCGCCCTGGCCTCGCTCTCGTCGTACTGCCGCAGCACGTTGAAGGCACGGACCAGCGCGGGGCGGAGCCCGGCCAGCTCGAAGCCGCCCCGGGCGAAGGTGAGGCCGGGCGGGTCGGCGGCGGGCAGGGCGGCGGCGACGCGTACCGGATCGATCTCCAGGCCGACCACCCGGACGTCGGCGCGGACCGCGGTCGCCAGCCGGGCGCGCAGCTCCACGGCGGTGACCGGGGAGGCGCCGTAACCGAGGTCGACCACCAGAGGGTCGGCGGCGGCGCGCAGCGCGTCGCCGCAGGTCTCGACGATCCAGTTGTCCACCCGGCGGAGCCGGTTCGGGTTGGTCGTCCCCCGGGTGACCGCGCCGACCGGCTTCATTACGGTCGCCTCCGTTCGCGACTGCGGGGCTCGCAGGCCCGGCTCACTCCTCGCGCTTCACTGTCCCACCCGGTGGACCTTGTGCTGCGCGGCCTGCGCGAGCGGGCGGACGACCAGACGATCCACGTTGACGTGGTGCGGCCGGGTCGCGCACCAGGCGACGCAGTCCGCCACGTCGTCGGCGACCAACGGCTCGGCCACCCCGGCGTAGACGCCCGCCGCGCGCTCGGCGTCGCCGTCGAAGCGGACCAGCGCGAATTCGTCCGTCCGTACCATGCCGGGGTCGATCTCGACCACCCGGACCGGACGGCCGCACAGCTCCAGCCGCAGCGTGCCGGCCACCGCCGTCTGCGCGTGCTTGGCGGCGGCGTAGCCGCCCCCGCCCTCGTACACGGTGAAGCCGGCGGTCGAGGAGACGACCACGATGGTGCCGGCGCCGGACGCCTCCAGCGCGGGCAGCAGCGCCTGGGTGACACGCAGGGTGCCGAGCACGTTCACGTCGTACATCCACTGCCAGTCACCGACCGACCCGGTCTCCACCGGGTCGAGGCCGCGCGCGCCGCCGGCGTTGTTGACCAGCAGCGTGACCTCACCCGGCGCGGCCCGGGCCGCCGCCGCCAGCCCGGCCACCGACTCGTCGGAGGTCACGTCGCAGGCCACCGCGGTGGCCGCGCCACCGGCGGCCTCGATCTCCGCGACCAGCGCGGCCAGTCTCTCGGTACGCCGGGCGGCGGCAAGCACGTGGAAGCCCTCGGCGGCGAGGCGGCGGGCGGTGGCCGCACCGATTCCGCTGGACGCTCCGGTGACGACGGCGACAGAGGTCATCCGGTCATTCTCACCCCGGACGGGGCCCGGCGGCGTGATGAGGTCCGTCACGCCGGGGACCCGCCCCGAGGTATTACCGATGCCCGATGGGGAAGATGACACCCGGCGTGGAGGTTGACCGAGAAGCGCCGGTCGTGCGGACGGCAACAACCGTGACAGAGGGAGCGGACGTGGCGGAGATGCACACCGGTGTCGGTCGTCAGCGAGGTGCCCAGCCGTGGCCCCGCCCCCGCCGCATCGCCACCCTGTCGGTGCACACCAGTCCCCTGCACCAGCCGGGCACCGGTGACGCCGGCGGGATGAACGTGTACATCCTGGAAGTCGCGCGCCGGCTCGCCCAGGCCGGCGTGGAGGTCGACATCTTCACCCGGGCCACGTCCGGTGACCTGCCCCCGGTGGTCGAGATGGCACCTGGCGTGCAGGTCCGGCACATCACCTCCGGTCCCCTCGAAGGGTTGACCAAGGAGGAGCTGCCCGGCCAGCTCTGCGCGTTCACCGCCGGGGTGCTGCGGGCCGAGGCGTCCCGCCCGCCGGGCCACTACGACCTGATCCACTCCCACTACTGGCTCTCCGGTCAGGTCGGCTGGCTGGCCAAGGAGCGCTGGGGCGTACCGCTGGTGCACACCGCGCACACCCTCGCCAAGGTGAAGAACGCGCAGCTCGCGGCCGGCGACCGGCCCGAGCCGAAGGCCCGTGTCATCGGCGAGGAGCAGGTCGTCGCGGAGGCGGACCGGCTGGTCGCCAACACCAAGGTGGAGGCCGGAGACCTGATCGAGCGGTACGACGCCGACCCGACCCGGGTCGCCGTGGTCGAGCCGGGGGTGGACCTGGACCGCTTCCGCCCCGCGCCCGGTGACCGGGAGCGGGCCCAGGTCGTCGCGCGCCGCCGGCTCGGACTGCCGGAGACCGGCCACGTGGTGGCCTTCGTCGGCCGGATCCAGCCGCTGAAGGCGCCCGACGTGCTGATCCGGGCGGTCGCGGCGCTGCGCGACCGGGCCCCGGCGCTCGCCGAGGACGTCACGGTGGTCGTGTGCGGCGGCCCGAGTGGCAGCGGGCTCGACCGGCCCACCGCCCTGATGGAGCTCGCCTCCTCGCTGGGCGTGGCCGACCGGGTGCGTCTCCTGCCGCCGCTCACCGGCGACGACCTCCCCGCGCTGTACCGGGCGGCGGACCTGGTCGCGGTCCCGTCGTACAACGAGAGCTTCGGCCTGGTCGCCCTGGAGGCCCAGGCCTGCGGTACGCCGGTGGTGGCCGCCGCCGTGGGCGGTCTGGTGACCGCCGTGCGGGACGAGGCCAGCGGCGTCCTGGTCGACGGCCACGACCCGGTCGACTGGGCCCGTACGCTCGGCCGCCTGCTGCCCGACCGGGCCCGCCGCGCCGAGCTGGCCCGGGGCGCGGAGCGGCACGCCCGCGACTTCTCCTGGGACCGTACGGTCTCCGGCCTGCTCGCCGTGTACGGCGAGGCGGTCGCCGGGCACCGCACCCGACTCGCCTCGGAACTCGCCGGCTGCTCCTGGTGAGGGTGTCCGGCCGTCCGGTGGCCGGGCGGCGACGGCCGTAGAGTGGGTGCGATGAGCGGGAAGACTGATCTTGCGGCCCTGATCGAGTCGGTCTGCGATGAGCGGGAGCTGGCCTGGGAGTCCACCGGGCCGGGGTCGTACGCCGTCACTCTGCCGGGGACCCACAAGCTGAAGACGGTCTGCAACCTGATCGTCGGCGAGCACGCGCTGCGGGTCGAGGCGTTCGTGATGCGCCAGCCGGACGAGCGGCGCGAGGAGCTGTGGGCGTGGCTGCTCCAGCGCAACGCCCGCATGTACGGGGTCTCGTTCTCCATCGACGCGGTGGGTGACGTCTACCTGACCGGGCGGGTGAACCCGGCGGGGGTCGACGCCGAGGAACTGGACCGCCTGCTCGGTGCCGTCCTCACGTACGCCGACGAGTCGTTCGACACGATGCTGGAGATCGGCTTCGGCAGCTCGATCCGCCGGGAGTGGGAGTGGCGGGTCAAGCGCGGCGAGTCCACCGCCAACCTCGCGGCCTTCGCTCACCTCTTCGAACCGTCGACCGGGTCGGCGGGCGGAGGTTCGGACCGGTCCTGACGGGTATGCCGCACCGCGCGGTGCGGCACTGGGACCCGCCGCGCGCCGAGGACGGACTGTCGAGGAGCGTGAGCGTCCCATGGCTCAGCAGCGAAGCAGCTCAGGTCGCGGCGGGACTGCGACCAGGACGAAAAAGCAGGCGGGCAACCAGACAGCGAACACGCCGGACATCTCCGAGTCCGCGATCTCCCGGATGAAGGTCGACGAGCTCCGGGGTCAGTTGCGCCGGCACGGTGTCTCCGGCACCTCCGCCCTGCGGAAACCGGAACTGGTGAAGCAGCTCGTGCGGACCCTGCGGGCGGAGCAGCGCGGCGGGGCGGGGCGGAAGGCCACCGGCCCCGCCGGGCGTGCCGGCGGGACCCGCGCGTCGGCCGGTCGTGCGGCCACGACGAAGAAGGCGGCCACGAAGAAGGCCGCCGAGAAGAAGGCCGCCGCACCGAGCCGGGCGAAGGCGGCCCCGGCGAACAAGACCGCGCCGGCGAAGAAGGCCGCCACGAAGAAGGCGGCGGCGAAGAAGGCAGCCGGGCCCGCGAAGACGGCCCCGGCCCGGAAGGCCGCGCCGGCCCGGAAGACGACCACCGCCAGGGCGGCGCCC
>NZ_JBFAMU010000041.1:18478-20985 GCF_040656655.1 Micromonospora sp. NPDC049799 | reverse complement strand
CCGCTGAATATCCCGCAGGCAGCGACCGCTTGAGCCACGATCGAGCACCTCCGCGGTCCGTTACAGAAATTCGATGGCGAGTGCCTCACAATGTGGGCCAGAAATCGGGGACAAGCTTAAGAACATCTTAGAGAAACATTCTCAGGTGTACACGGAGTCTTCTGGCTGCATAGCCTCTGAAAGCGGATAGCGCCCGAGCGGCTGCAATCCACTTTCCTGAGAACCGTCATTTGCATGGAGGAAATCGTGCCGATACACCGCGCACACGGGTCGATCCCGCCGGCTCGACGGGGCGGGTCATGGCGGCTCCTGGTCACCTCGTTGATGGGCGCGTCGGTGGTTGCCGCCGGCGTCGCCGGCGTCGCGGTCGCCTCCGCCGAGGACCGTCCGTCGATCAGCTCGGCCGTGCTGATCGACGCGGCCACCGACAAGCCGGTGGCCGGCCGGGGCAACCTGTCCGGCGAGCAGACCGTCGACCTG
The DNA here is from genome assembly GCF_040656655.1 of Micromonospora sp. NPDC049799. Taxonomy (NCBI): domain Bacteria; kingdom Bacillati; phylum Actinomycetota; class Actinomycetes; order Micromonosporales; family Micromonosporaceae; genus Micromonospora; species Micromonospora sp. NPDC049799. The sequence continues at coordinate 20,505 of NZ_JBFAMU010000041.1, read as the reverse complement.
GGCGCCATCGGCACGCACGAGTTGAGCGTGCAGGCGTTCCCGTCGGCGAACGGTGGCAGCGTCCGGTTCACCGTCGAGGGCGGAAGAACCCAGACCGAGAGCTTCTTCCCGTACGTGCTGACCGGCGACTCGACCAGGGGCGACATCTACCCTTGGAAGCCGAAGCCCGGCAGGTACACGATCGTGATGACCCCGTACAGCGAGCAGTACGGCAGGGGCCGCGCCGGCACGCCGCTGCGGATCACGCTGACCGTCACCGACGGCGGCGTGTCGACGCCCGGCAAGCCGTCCCCGTCGAAGCCGACGCCGACGCCGTCACCCTCGGTCAGCAAGCCGGTCCCGGCGACGCCCCGACCCGGCGCGATGCCGCCGACCACCGGCCGCTACCTGTTCGTGTCCGGCAACGGCGACGACAAGCGCTCCGGCACCTCCGCCGCTCAGCCGGTGCGGACCCTGCAGAAGGCCGCCGACCTCGCCAAGCCCGGCGACACGGTTCTGGTCATGAACGGCACCTACGCCAACGGCAACGCGAACTCCAACGTGGTGACCGTGAAGAGGGGCGGCACCGCGAGCAGGCCGGTGACCATCGCCGCCCACCCCGGACACAAGCCGCTCATCAAGGTGAAGAACTGGAGCGGCATCCAGGTCCAGGCCCCTCACGTGATCGTGCAGGGCCTGACCATCGAGGGCAACGCGAAGGAGATCACCCGGGCGTACGCGGAGTCGCAGAAGAACAACCGGTTGAACCCGATCACCAACGGCAACGGCATCTACATCGTCGCGCCGACCGGCAAGCCGGACCAGATCCCGCACCACGTCACCATCCGCGACAACGTCGTACGCGACGTGCCGGGCGGCGGCATCTCCACCAAGGAGGCCGACTACGTGACGATCGAGCGCAACACCGTCACCGGCACCTCGCACTGGACCGTGTACGGCACCAGCGGTATCTCGCTCCTGCACAGCCGGGACATCGACGGCAACACCGGCTACAAGATGATCGTTCGGCAGAACACGGTCAGCGGTAACCGCAACTACATCCCGTGGCTCGACTCCGGCCCCACGCCGCACATCACCGACGGCAACGGCATCATCGTCGACGACAACCGCAACAGCCAGATCAAGGCACGGAACATCGCGCCGTACCGGGGCAGGACGCTGGTCGAGAACAACGTCGCCTTCCGCAACGGAGGCGGCGGGGTGCACATCTTCTCCAGCGACAACGTCGACGTCGTGCACAACACCACGTACCACAACTCGGTCAGCCCGGAGATCGGCGACCGCGACCTGAACGCCAGCTGGGCAAACAACATCCGGTTCTTCAACAACGTCTCGGTCTCGGCACCCGGCCACAAGCCGTTCAGCGTCTCCGGCACCCCCGGTCGGGCGAAGGGCAGCGAGAAGGTCGTCGCCGACTGCAATCTGATCGCCGGCGACCCGAAGTTCGTCAACCCGGCCGCCGGTGACTTCCGGCTGCGCCCGGACAGCCCCGCCATGAACGCCGGTTGCGGCACCCTGACTGCCGAAACCGACAACACCGACCGGACCCGCTCCAACGGCAAGGCCGACCTCGGCGCCTTCGAGTCGTGACCCAGGTCTGACCGGCACCCCGAAGGGGCTGCACGAGGACGCGTACCCCGCGACTCGCGCAGCCCCTCTGCCACGGCCGGGGCTGTTTCGCTGACGGGGCTCGATATCACGCGGGTCTGCACCACCGTTTGCGGCCACCCCGCGCGGGAAGGCGGCGGGCGACAGTGGCGCGCGGACAAGCCAGTGCCATCGCACCCACGGGGAGGTCGACATGGGTGACCGGGAGAAGCTGCACGATCTTCGTCAGCAGGCCCACGACGCGGGCATCGAGGGCAACTCCAAGATGACCGAGGAGCAGCTCCGTGACGCGCTGCGCAAGGTCGGCAAGGGCGAGCGACCCCAGATGGCCAAGCACGAGGCCAAGCGGTAGCGGGCGAGCGGCGGGGGCCCCCCCGGGCGGGGGGGGGGGGCGGCCCGGCGGGGGGGGTAGGGGGGCC
>NZ_JBFAMU010000041.1:0-18468 GCF_040656655.1 Micromonospora sp. NPDC049799 | reverse complement strand
GCCGACACCCGGTCGGGGTGTCGGCGCCGCTACCGGTTCAGCTGATCGTCGCCAGCAGGTCCCGGCAGGCCCGCTCGCACGCGCGGCACGCCTCGGCGCAGATCCGGCAGTGCTCGTGCTTGTCGGCGTGCCCGGCACACTCGTCCCCGCAGGACTTGCAGGCCGTGGCGCACGCCTCCAGCAGGGTGCGGCTGATGTTCGCGTCGTAGCCGGTGTGGCGGGACAGCACCCGGGCCGTGGTCGCGCAGATGTCGGCGCAGTCCAGGTTCGTCCGGACGCACTTCGTCAGCTCGGCGACCATGTCCTCGCTCAGGCAGGCGTCCGCACACGCGGTGCAGGCCTGGGCGCAGTCGTTGAGAGCGTCGATCGCCGCCGCGAGCTTCGCGCGGTCCAGGTTGATCGACTTCGGGTAGGTCTCCAGCATCGGCATCGTGGTGCTCGGCATCAGGAAGTCCTTCCTCTCGTGTTCCCTCTGCCCTACCCGAAGACTCCCGACACACACTGCGTGACATCGGAAGAAGGGCCCCGGCTCTGCTGCGCCGACCGGCCTTTCTCTCCTCACTCGGCGACGACGAGCGCCTGGGGTGCGGCGACCTTCATCCGCGTACGCAGCCACTTGAGCTGGATCGCCGTCTCCCCCTCGCAGCGCCGCACGACCGCGAGCAGGTCCTCGTCGCGGGCGCCGTAGGCGGCCTGGCCGACGACGGTCCAGGCGATGTCGCACTCGGCGGCCATCAGGTACAGGTCCTGCAGGTCACGCAGGAGGCCGATGCCGCCGGTGCGGGTGCCGGTGAACAGTTGCGAGTGCAGCCGGTCGGGTTCGTCAGGCGCGTCCTCCGAGTAGCGGACGGCGAACGGGTGCAACTGTTCGGCGTGCGCGTCGCAGCGCTGCGCCTGCTGCTGGCACAGGTGCTGGATGTCGGGTTCCTCCGCGTGGGCGTCGGCGACCTGCCGGAACGCGTCAGCGAGGTTGACCTGCGCGCGGTGCAGGAGACCGAGGTAGTGGGCGAGGTGCACGGCTCACTCCTTTTCGCTGGTGGCCCGGGCGGCCGGTCCGCCGACGGTGGGCGGCACGCCGGCGTCCGGGGGCGGCGCACTGCCGCCGACCGTCGGCGCCGGAGCGGGTACGCCGCCGCTGTCGGCGAGTTTCGCCACCGCGACGGCGGCGACCTTGAAGAGGGGCTGCTTGGAGACCGGATCCCACGCGGTGATGGTCAACTCGTTCGCCGCCCGGGGAGTGCGGTCGGCCGGATCCTGGTCGAAGTAGCCGTAGTGGAACGGCACGAAGACGACGCCCGGACGGATGCCGCTGATCCGCGCGCGGGCCTGGATTCCGCCGCGCGGGGACGAGACGCCGACCAGGTCGCCCTCGGCGATGCCGAGCCGGGCCGCGTCGTCCGCGTTGAGTTCCACCCACACGTCCGGCGCCGCCCGGTTCAGCTGGGGCGCCCGGCCGGTCTTGGTGCGGGTGTGGAACTGGTAGACGGTGCGGCCGGTGGTGAGCAGCATCGGGTGGTCGTCGTCGGGTACCTCGGGTGAGGGCTGGTAGTCGACGGTGTGCAGGAACGCCCGCCCGCGCGGCTCCTTGGCGCGGTACTCCGGCTCGGTGAACTCCGCCCCGGTGGCCAGGTCGTGGCCGTACGTCTCGCAGTAGTCCGGGTCGGTGTTGAACTGCCCGTCGGTGTAGAGGCGCTCGGCGCCGTCGGGGTGCTCCTCGGTGCACGGCCACTGGATGCCGGAGCCGCCGCGCAGCCTGTCGTACGTGATGCCGGTGTAGTCGCACGGCCTGCCCCGCGAGCACTCCTTCCAGGCCTCGAACACCTCCTCCGGCCCGGTCCACGGGATCAGCGGGTTGCCGTCCCGGTCACGGAAGTCCATCCGGCGGGCGTAGTCGAGGAAGATGTCGAGGTCGGGCTTCGCCTCGCCCGGTGGGTCGACGGCCTTGTCGGAGATGTGCACCGTACGGTCGACGCTGGTGAACGTGCCCGTCTTCTCCCCCCAGGTTGCGGCGGGCAGCACCACGTCGGCCAGCTCGGCGGTCTCGGTCAGGAACAGGTCCTGCACCACCACGAACAGCTCCGGCTTCGCCAGGATCCGTCGGATCCGGGACAGCTCCGGCAGGGACACCGCCGGGTTGGTGGCGGTGATCCAGAGCAGCTTGATCGAGCCCTGTTCGGCGTACCGGAAGATCTGCATGGCGTGCGTCGGCGGCGCCCAGTGCGGGATGGTGTCCACGTCGACGTTCCACAGCCGGGCCAGGTCTTCGATGTGGGCGGTGTTCTCCCAGTTGCGCAGGCCGGGCAGGTCGCCGTTGGCGCCGGTCTCCCGGGTGTTCTGCGCGGTGGGCTGGCCGTTCATCTGGTAGATCCCGGCACCGGGGCGGCCGATCATGCCCCGGACCAGGTGCAGGTTGTTGACGCCGCAGGCGGCGGCGGTGGCCTGGTTGGACTGGTAGAAGCCCTGCAGCACGGTCGACAGCAGCCGCTGCGAGGTGCCGAGCAGTTCGGCGGCGCGCTCCACGTCGGCCGCCGGCACGTCACAGATGTCGGCGACCCGGCGCGGCGGGTAGCCGTCGACGGTCCGGCACAGCTCCTCGAAGCCCAGGGTGTGCGCGTCGACGTAGTCGCGGTCGTACCAGCCGCGTCGGATGATCTCCCGGAGCAGGCCGTTCATCAGGGCCATGTTGGTGCCGTTGCGCACGGCGAGGTGCAGGTCGGCCTCCCGGCAGACCGGGGTGGCGCGGGGGTCGACCGCCACCATCGAGGGTGGGTTGGGGCCGCGCCGCCGGTCCAGCATCCGCATCCACAGCACAGTCTGCGTCTCCGCGACGTTGTGGCCCCACAGCGCGATCGCGTCGCAGTGGTCCACGTCGGTGTACGAGCCGGGCTGCCCGTCGGTGCCGAAGCTCGCCTTCATCGCCGCCGCCGCGGTGGCCGTGCAGAGCCGGGTGTTGCCGTCCATGTGCGGTGTGCCCAACCCGGCCTTGCCGATCACGCCGAGCGCGTAGTACTCCTCGAGGAACAGCTGGCCGGAGGTGTAGAAGCCGAAGTGCCCCCACCCGCCCGGCCCGTCGAGGAGTTCCTTCGAGCGAGCCACGACACGGCCCATCGCGGTGTCCCAGTCCGTCTCGACCAGGCGGTCACCGTCCCGGACCAGCGGTCGGGTCAGCCGGTCCGAGCTGTGGTTGGCCTGCCAGCCGTACAGGTCCTTCGGGTCGACACGACCGCGGTTGATCCGGTCCACCGCCCGGCCGCGTACCCCGACGATTCGCCCGTCGGCGACCGCGATGTCCAGCGCGTCGCCGTTGGAGTGCAGCACCGACGCCGACTGCACCCACCGGTCCACGTCGGCATCGGTACGTCCGTCGCCCAGGTAACGGTCCACCCGCACCGGCCACGGCTGCCCCGGCCCGTACGGGGTCCGCTCACCCCACGGGTCGGCGATCCGGTCAACCACGACGCGCTCCCTCCGACGACGGCTCAGGTGCCGCCCACACCGGCATCGGCCGGCCCGACAACCGCCCGTACAGCCAGTCGACGACCGTGACCAGCACGACCGCCCCGGCCGCGACGAGCAACTGGGTCGGTGTGGTCAACAGGCCCAGGCTCACGATCAGTGTCGTCGCACCGGCCGGGGGATGCGACGCCTTCAGCAGCACCAGCACCAGTGCGGTCACCGCCAGCGACCCGGCCGCGGCGACGATCCGCGGCGCGCTCACCCCCTCCTGCAGCACCGATGGGTTGTCGGCCAGCCCGCAGGCCACCAGGAACCCGTAGCCGGCCAGCAGGGCCACGCCGTGCCCGATGAGCGTGTTCCGGGGCGACGACTCCGGCGAGTGGGGCTTCTCCACGTGCAGCATCACCGCGGGCCCCAGGCTGGGAAACAGCCACGGCTGGTGCGTGACGAGCGCGACCACCCCGGCGACCACCACCGCCAGCGCGCTGCCGACGAAGGCGTGCGCCGACTGCCGAACCTGCCCCATGACGCCCCCTTGCCTCGATCTCCACCCCCATCGGATCGCTCAGTGGTAGTTCTCCCGGATCCCGACCGTCACACCTGCGAACCGTCACCGCGGGTCGTCGAAGCCCTCCGTGGCTCGCTCGCGGCGCAGGTGTGCCAGCGCCCGCCGGCCCAGGTCGGTGTCCTCCCTGCCCAGCGCCGCGTACATCGTGGCGACCTTCTCGTACGGCTGCGCGGGCGGCAGCAGCGGGATCGTCACGTCCGCCACCGCCGCCTCCTCGCCCCGACCGCCCCTCCCAGGATGGGGCGGTACCCGGATCCGGCACGCCGAGCCGGACGGACAGCACCGGTTCGGGTTCCTCGGCTGACCGTGATCAGTCGAGTCTCGCCGTCTGAGGGCCGGGCGAGGGAGTCGCTCGGCGTGTCAGGAACCGCCTCGTGGGTACGGTGGTCGGTGGGTCAAGACACGCGCCCAGATCCGCCGGCCGCACCTCGCTGCCCCGGCCGGACCCCGATCGACCGATCCACCATCGGGAGGCGCGCATGTCCACCGTCAACCAGGCCACCCCACACGCCGCGCGATCCGCCAAGCCGATCATGACACTGGCCCTGGACAGTGAAGGACCGGCGACCCTGATCACCGTGCGCGGCGAGGTCGACATGAGCAACGCCCATCTCGTCAACGAGCTCGCCGAACACGCGATCGCCCGACGTCCCACACACCTCGTTCTGGACCTGTCTCAGGTCACCTTCTTCAGCGCCCACGGCGTCAGTGCCCTGCTCCGAACCCACGACGCCGCCGCCCGCGCCAGAGTCCCGTTGACCCTGCACGATCCCGCTCCCTGCGTCACCCACCTGCTGACGGCAACCGGCACGACGATGAGCTGGGACGGCAGCACCGCCGCCTCGACCCTGGGTCATCATGGGGTGGACCCGCTCGGCCGTCTCTCGCCGCGCCCACGCGTGCCGACGGCTGACGGTTACCCGTGGCAGGCAGGGCGGAGACCGACGCAGATGGCATGACCGTCGGGACACGGTTGGTTGTTTGTTCCACTGATCGGGGTCTACGCTCGTACGTGGGTCAAGCCACGTGCCCTCTCCTCCGGGACGAGAGGCTGGCACGTGATGCACCCCCCATCAGCGACGGACACCCGCCGGCCACCTGGCGACGACGTCCATGTCCTCCGCCCCACCGGTGAGATCGACATCGAGACGGCTCCCGTGTTGAGGGCGTCACTCACCGCCGCCGTCCAGCGTCATCATGAGGTCTGCTGCGACCTGAGCGGCGTCACCTTCTGCTGTGCGGCCGGGGTGAGGGTCCTGCTTCAGGCGGCTCACGCGGCGGCCCGCGCCGGACACCACCTCCACGTCTGCGGTGCCCACGGGGTGACCGCGCGGGTCCTGCACATCACCGGCACCGACGACGTCCTGTATGGAAGCGCGTCCGCCATGAACAAGTCATGCCCCTGAAGCGGTCCGGGTGACTCAGCCCGCGGCGGCCTTCATCGACGGGCCGTGGTCCGCGTTCGCCTCGGTGGCGGCGCGGACGAACTCGCGTACTCGGGCGGTGGTGTTGGTCTGCAGCCAGACCAACCCCCGTTCGATCGGTGGCGCGTCGTGGATGGGGACGTAGCTGAGGTCGGGCCGCGGGTAGTAGCGGCGGCTGTGCTCGCCCACGGGGAGCACGCCCTTGTTCATGGCGACGAGGGTGAGCATCTCGGAGAACGTGTTGCCGGTCGGGCCCTTGGGCACCGGCCGACCGGACGGTGTCCGCTCCGGGGTGCGGTCGCGTTTGAACGCCGCCGAGGTGACCGCCGGGTACTGGACGACGGGATGGTCGCCGAGCGCCTCCAGGGAGACCGAGACGGCGTTGGCCAGCGGATGCGCGGTGGAGACGGCCAGCACCCGACTCTCCCAGAGCAGTGCCGGGCCGTTGGCCATCCCGTCGAACGGGTACGAGGCGAGCAGGATGTCGACCGAGCCGTCGGCCAGACTGGACCGCGAGTTGTACAGCTGCACCTCGTGCACGCTGACCTCGCAGTCGGGGTGCCGGCGGGAGAACAGGCTGACGGCTTTGAGCAGCGTGGGCGCGGTCCACTCACCGAGGAACGCAACCCGCAGGTGCCCGGTGACGCCGCGGCCGGCGTCGACGGCCCGGCGTACGGCCTCGGCCATGCCGGCCACGACGGGTGCGAGATCGTCGGCGAGCTGGCGACCGATCGGGGTGAGGCGCACGACGCGGCTGGTGCGCTCGAACAGGGCAGCGCCGATGCGGCGTTCCAGCTTCTTGATCACGTGACTTACCCGGCCGGTGGTGACGCCGAGCTTCTCCGCGGTGCGGCCGAAATGCAGCTCATCGGCGAGGGTCAGGAAGGTCTCGATCTCGTACCGCTCCAGCATGACCCGTCCCGTTCGTTGACTCTGGATCAACGATCCTAGACCGGTCGTGGCTTGGTCGCCGCTCCGATCTGCCCGAGAGTCAGTGGTGTCACCCGGTCCCGCAGGAGATCCTCCGAGGCCGGACCCCCTCTCACTTACCCGGAGCCCGTCATGCCCGCGACCGCAGGAATCGAAGGTTATCTGGCCGGTCTCGACCGCCCGCTGCGCGACATCGGCGCGGCCATGCGCCCCGTCATCGAGGCCGCGCTGCCCGGTACCACCGGCGTCCTGTATCACGGCCACCCGATCTGGGGGCTTGGCGACAGTCCGGGACGCCGACCGATCTGCCTGCTCAAGGCGTACCGGTCCTACGTCACCTTCGGGCTGTGGCGCGGGCAGGACGTCGCCGACCCGTCCGGCCGTCTGATCGCCGGCGCGCGCCGGATGGCCTCGGTGAAGCTGGCCTCGCCCGAGGACATCGACCCGGCGCTGTTCACGGGCTGGCTGCGGGCCGGACTCGAGTTGGAAGCGCACGCCCTACCGGTGGCTCCCAGCTTGGATCCACGGCCACCCGAAGGCTGATTCTGGCGGACACGAAAAGGCCCTCAACCATGCTGTTTCGGCCGGTCGAGGGCTTCTTTCCGCTCCGTGGAGCTGGCGGTGGTCGACACCGGTCCCGGCATCCCGGCGGAGCACCTGCCGCACGTCTTCGAACGCTTCTACGGGGTCGACACCGCCCGGGACCGGGACAACGGCGGGTCCGGGATCGGGCTCGCCATCGTGCGAGCCGTGATCTGACCAGACGAAGCGGCCCCTGGCGCAGTTCGCCAGGGGCCGCTTCGGTGGTGCCCGGTCGGGTCAGGCGGAGTAACCGCGCGAGGCGGCCCAGTTCGCCAGCTCCTCGACGTCCATCCAGTAGGTGCCGTCACCCACCGGCTGCCACGGGTCGGCGATCTTCACCTTCTCGCCGGCACCCTCGTAGGCGACCACGGTCAGGTAGTGACCCGGGAACGACCGCTCGACACCGTCGAGGTCGGTGCCGGCGCCGATGACGTTGACCACCGCGACCCGCTCGTCGTCGACGGCGGCCTTCAGGTCGGCCTTCATCCGCTCCACCTGATCCGGCGTGACCGAATCGGTCGGCAGTTCACCGGTCTGGTAGACCTCGGCCCCGAGCTCCTCGTTCAGCACACGGGTGATGTCGAAGGCCGACGGAGTGCCGGCCTCGGTGGTGCCAAGCTTCTCCGCCAGCTCGTTCTGGCCCGGGACCTCACCCTGCGCGCTCAGCGCGATCCGCGTCGACGCCGGCCCGCAGTAGTAGAAGTTCGGCTGAGCCTCGAACGCGTAGTCGCCCACGCGCTTGTCCGCGCCGTCCCTGGCCTTGTCGGCCTGGGCAGCGCTCACCGGCGCGCTCGTCTGCGGCGCCGCCGCTTCGGCCGCGACGGCCGGGCCGGCGGCGAGGCCACCGGCGAACGCCAGACCGGCGACACCGAGAGCACTCTTGCGAACAATCCCGGTGGTCAGATTCTGAGGAAGCCAACGAGTGAACGTAGTCATGGGAATTTGCCTCTCATCCGGGGGTGAGCGGCACGCGACATACAAGAGGGCGCACCACTGATGCGATTTCAACCGGGAGAACCCCTGCCAGAAAACGCGGGAGTCGCACTCACCGAGGTACTGGAGACGCAACGACGTCGAAAGGACCCGCATTCCGCCGGCCGACTGTCCATTGGGCGAGCACGGGAGCCCCGACAGGTCCCCGTTTCAACCTCCCCGGTCAACGGGACATTCCGGCCGGGCTGTTCTGACTTATCGGACGATGTTCCCCGAAGACGCCACCGGGGCGGCTTTCGCCCAGTCCGCCTGCCCCTCCCCCGCGCCTTTTCGTGACGGTCGGGCGGCAGGCGCGAAATTCTCGTAACGTCGCGAGTGTGACGGACAAGCCGCGAGGTCATGGAGGCGTCCGATGATGTGGGACGGCACGATGGCGGGCTGGATGATCATTTGGCCCATCCTGATCCTGGCCGGCCTGGTGGCACTCGTCGTGCTCGCCGTACGAGCGTTCTCGCGCTGGCCGGGAGGACACACCGGTGAACCGGCCTCCGCCCGCCGGATCCTCGATGAACGCTACGCGCGCGGCGACATCAACGACGAGGAGTACCGCCAGCGCCGGCAGTCGCTGGAGTAGGCGCAGACCGTCGGCAGAGAAATCGAGGACGACATGCCCTGGAACGACGATCACATGGGCGGCTGGGGATACGCCACGATGATTGTCGGCATGCTCCTCTTCTGGGGGCTGCTGATCGCCGGCATCGTTTTTCTCGTCCGCTACGCCGTTTCACGTCGGCACGGCGGCGCCGAGGGAAGCGTCGCGAGCCCGGAGCGGATCCTCGCCGAGCGTTTCGCTCGGGGTGAGATCGACAAGAGCGAGTACGAGAACCGACTGGCCGTCATCCGGCGTGGTGCAGCGAGATGAGCTGAGCACCATCAGGACCGCGGATTTCGGCTGTGCGGTGCCGGCTTCAAGGGGACCGTGATCGTCTGCCCACTGCTGACGGTCGTCGGGGGGTGACCCGCGACGCGTACGGTGACCGGTAGGACGTTGCAGGGTGACGCGGCCAGCGTGAGGTCGTGCTGGGTGACGGTGAGATGCAGTTGGTGGCCGCGGTAGGTGAGCAGCGTGTGGAGGCTGACCATCTCCTGCGGCAGCCGCGGGTTGAGCCACAGGGCGTCCTCGCGGGTCTCCAGGCCGAGGTAGCCGCGCTCCGCCAGGTCCAGGGTGCCGGCCATGGCGCCCAGGTGGATGCCCTCGCGCGTGGTGCCGCCCCGGGTGTCGCTGATGTCGGCGGACAGCGCCTCGGTGAAGAACCGCCAGGAGGCGGCGCGGTCGGTGCGCGCCTGCACCCAGGCGTACACGACGCGGCAGAGGGTGGATCCGTGGCTGATTCGCTCGACGTAGTACTCCACCGTGCGGCGCAGTGCCTGCCGCGGCCACCGGTAGCCAAGACCGGCGAGCAGCTCGCGCAACTCTTCGGCGGATAGCAGGTAGAGCAGCATGAGCACGTCGGCCTGCTTGTCGATCTGGTAACGGTTGGGTGAGTCACCCTCGACGGCGAGGATGAGATCGAGGCGGCCGATGTTGCCGTAACGGGCGGTGTAGCCGGGGAGGTCGAACTCGCGTAGGTCGGCGTACCCCTCGAACTGGCTGATGATCTGCTGGTTGTGGAACGGCACGTACATGCGGGTGGTGACGTCCCGCCAGCGGGCCAGTTCCTCCGCCCCGACGCGGAGCGCCTCGGCCAGATTGCCGCCGTCGTGACAGCCGAGCAGGTCGACCACCTCGAGGACACGGTGCAGCAGCCACACGGTCATCACGTTGGTGTAGGCGTTGTTGGCGAGCCCCGGCGTGTCGGTGTCGGGGTAGGCGTCGTGGAACTCGTCCGGGCCCATCACCCCAGTGATCTCGTACCGTCCGGTGGCGGGATTCTCCTGAGCCAGGTCGGCGAAGAAGCGGGCGATCTCCACCATCAGTTCCGCGCCGTACGAACGCAGGAAGTCCAGATCACCGGTGGCCTGGTAGTACTGCCACACGGAGTAGGCGATCGCCAGGCCGATGTGCCGCTGAAGCGCCGAATGGTCCGGCATCCACCGGTTGTTGCGCGTGTTGAACAGCTCCGTCGGGGTCTCGTCCCGGCCGTCGCTGCCCGACTGCCACGGGAACATCGCACCCGTGCGTCCCACTGCCGCCGCGGCGAGCCGGGCGGCGTCGAGCCGCCGCCACCGGTAGAGCAGCAGGGCGCGGCTGACCTCGGGCAGGTGTAGCACGAGCACGCGGTGCACGAAAACCTCGTCCCAGAAGACGTGGCCCCGGTAGCCCTCCCCGTGCAGGCCGCGCGCACCGACGCCCGCGTCCAGGTCGACCAGGTTCGGCGAGATGGCGGTGAGCAGGTGATAGGTGTGCAGGTTGAGCGCGAACGCCGGCGTGCCGGCGTCGGTACGCAGTTCGACGTGGCTGCGTTCCCACAGCCGCCGCCAGGCGTGCACATGGGCGGTGAGGAGACAGTCGAACGAGCCCGCCCCTGCCACCGCCTGCCGGGCGGCCGTGGCCGGTTCGGTTATCGCCCGATCCCGTGAGGTGTAGCAGGCCACCGTCTTTTCCACCCGTACCGGCTGGCCCTCTTGGACGGGAACCGCGTAGGTCTCCGCGGGTCGCCCGGTGGTCATGTCGACCTGGCGTCGCGCGTCGACCTGCGCGTCGGGCACCAGCACCCGGGTACGCGCGGCCAACGCGACGTCGATCCCGGACTGGTTCGTCCGTACACGCAACCACAGCCCGACCGGGTCGTCGTGTCCCTGCCCCTCGGGGTGCAGGTGCTGGCCGGCCAGGGGCGCGTACTCGGCGACCTGACGGTTGGCGACGCGTCCGTCGATGGCCGAACACACGTGCAGCGTGCCTGACCAGTTCTCCGGGACGAAGGTCGCGTGCACGGCGGCGAGGTGCGGCGCGGCCATCGACACCAGGATCGTCGACACGACGGTCGTCGCCCGGCCGTCGCCGTCGACGTACCGGTAGCGGCGGTGGAGAGCGCCGGCACGAAGGTCCAAGGTCTGCCGGTACTCGCTGATCCCCGGCCCGTCGGGGTCCACCCACCGGTCCTGGTCGGCGCCCCATCGCAGCACCAGCCAGTTGGGCAGGTTGACCAGGCTCTCGTCCTCGTGGAAGTGGCCGTGAACGCGGGTGCGCAGCCGGTTGAACACGCCGGCGGCGTAGGTTCCCGGATAGTGGACCGGTCCGGCATCGGTCTCCGGGGCGGCTCCACGGGTAGCCAGGTAGCCGTTACCGATCGTGCACAGCGTTTCCCGGATCCCCTCGCCGTCCGGATCCACACCGGCGTAGTCCAGCAGCCAACCGGCGTACCCCACGCTCGCCTCGGTCGTCTGACGGGTCTGCCACCACCGGTGCCGCGCCGCGTCCTCGTCGATGCCAACGGCATCCAGGCCCGTGAGTACCCAGTCCGCGCCGTGCCGGCGCAGCTCCGCCGTGACCCCGCCGTCGCGGTCGAGGCCGACGACAAGTCCGAACCCCGCCTTACAGGCGGCCAGCACACCCGCCGTCGTGGCGTTGACGACCGCGGCCCGCGCAGGATGCACCGTCAGCGTCCCGGCTGCGAGCAGAAGTGTGGCCGGCTCTGGGCAGGCGGCCCCTGTCTGTTCCTTGTCGTCAGCGTCGACGACAGCGGTGAACAGTCCCTCAAGCCCGCCGGCCCTCAGTGCCTCCCGGCAGCGTCGGTGAGGAACCACCACGGCCGTGGACAACCCGAGCTCACGCAGGCGCTCGACCAACTCGACCGTGTCCGCGAAGGCCGCCGTGTCCGCAGCCCCGTCCCGCAGCACCACGTCAAGGTCAAACAGCACCGCGTCGAGCCGTTCGAGCGGCAGACGAACCATCGCCGGCGGGACCTGCCAGGGATCGCCGCCGCCGCTCGCGTACGACGCTCGAGGGGCGCAACCGAACATCCGGTGCGCGTACCCGAAACCGGGCACCGATGCGCAGGTCAAGGCCATCAAGCGCGAGAAGAACTCGTCACCCGGGGCGGCACCCACATCGCACCCACGTGACACCCGTCCACAACGGCCGGACAAGATAAAAGGCTTGACCCGCGTGCCGCGGGTCAAGCCTTTTATGGTCTTGTGCGCCCGAAGGGACTCGAACCCCTAACCTTCTGATCCGTAGCTCCGGGCGATGGAGTCTCACGCAGCCATCTCGGCTGTCAGGCAGCTGCTGATAGCCGCGCAAGAGCCGATGCAGCTCGGTCGGTTGCTGTACTTGCATGCTGTACTGGGCTGGCCAGCGCTTGGCAAAATGCGCCGGGTGAAGATCGATCGCAGGACGTGGCTGTACATGGCGGGCAGTGCAGCTCTCATTCTTCTCGCCCTGGTCCTGATCGTCGCCGCCGTCTCCGCGGGCTACCAGGCACCGGCTGGTGAGGAACAGCCGAAGGTCACCGACTGGATGCAGGCGTGGGCCGGCGTTGCGGGAGTCGTCGCCGGAACCGCTGCTGCGGTCGCTGCCACGGCACTACTGCTATTTGAGCGGCAGCAGGCGCAGGACGCACGTCAGCAGCTCGCCGAAGAGCGCCGGACAGCCGAGGAGAGCCGAGCTCGAGCTGTCATCAGCGCTAGAGTCATCTTTCCTCCCGGCGGCTACGCGATCGGCGCCAATGCAATCAGGTGCAGCCGGATCGAACTCTCCGTCCACAACTTCGGAGCCGACCCGATCCACTGGGTAGCGGTGGAGGTCAAGCTGCCCGACGGCAGGACCGTCGAGCACAACGGCAGCGAATTTATCGGGCCAGGAACGCAGGAGCTCGTCGCCGTTGATCTCAACCCGCCCTACACCTGCATGGGCGACAATCCAACCCTCGACGCCAAGCTCTGCTCGGTCGTTGTCGCATTCAACGACTCCTCAGGGATCCGGTGGAGCCGGAAGGACAACCAAGCACCGAGTCGACGAGCCTCTGGGACAGACATTGCGTAACTTCACCTGGGAGGAGTGGGCCGGACCCATCGAGAAGGCGGCAGTAACCGCTCTCGGCCGACCCGTGCTGTCGTGGGCTGTTGACGTGCTGCGAGGCCTCTTCGGCGAGTCTTGGCTGGCTGATAACGCGGCCAGGAACCAGACCATCCCGCTGCTGCATCTGGACTGGTACCCCCTGGCCACTCCACGTGCAGTCGTGCGAGTGCTGGAGCTCGCGGTGCGAGTCGCCCTGGTCGAACAGCAGGAGGGCGCCGAAGCGTTGCTCGCCCAAGCAGGTGAGATCCGATCCAACAGAGATGCCACGCTCCGCGAGTTTCAGCATCTGCTGCTCGGACTCGAGGTCGCAGCCTTCGCCGTCATGGATGGCTGGAAGGTCAGTTATGAGCAGCAACTCCCCTCTGGCCGGAAGCCTGATCTGTGGCTAAGTCGAAACGGCCTGAGCTACCTGATCGAGACGACGGTCATCGGCTTCGACCGTGACTTTCGATCTATCGAAGATTGGACAGACCGCCTGCGGCGGGCTTTCCAAGTGTTGGAGCACAGGGATCAGGTCGAAACCGTCGCCCAGCTTGACGAGGTGCTGGGTGAGGCAGAAACCGAGCAGTGGCTCCTCAACATCAGCGCCGCGGCTCTAGCTACTGGGAAGGATGGAAAGCAGCGCGCCGTGCGGGCCGGCGAATGTTCTGTGCACGTCTTCGCAAAGGGCGAGCGCCCCGCCGGAACAATCCTGACCGGCCCAGCCTTGACGAGCGACGCCTGGTTGCGCGTGGCGGCCCGGCTGGCCAGCAAAGTTAAGCAAACTTCGGGCGGCCCGCCTGCATGGCTGCGCATTGATGACGTAGGAACACTCTTCCGCCTTACCGACTGGAGCACTCGCCCGCTTTCTCAGCGTCTACGTGATCTATCGCTGAACATCGGAGTCGCCCTGGCCGACGCACCCCACGTCCGCGGTGTCATCCTCTCTGGAGGACTCGAATACGCCGGGAGCGGTGCCGCTGGCGAGACCGCCTGGCAAGACGTGGGAAGACTGTTAGGCCAACCGCCCCAGACCCGAGCCACTCGAGAGCAACTCGCGCACGGCCCAGCAGCACTCCGTCGGATACTTCCGGGGCGACGGCAGCGCCTCGCCTTCGTGATACCCACCCGGCAAGCCCACCTCGCGCTCCCAGCCGGAATCGGACTCGAACCCGGCCTTTGGTACAGCGAGGAAGCTTCTTGGCTAGACATGGCCCTTCGCCGCCTGGGCCATCCGCCTTTGGCTGCAATCATCCGTGAGCCATCTGGGCCGTAGGCTATGACGCTCGGTTCGGTCAGGCGCTCTTCCGATCAGTCTGCGACCCGGGCTGTGGGGCCGTAACCGAAAAATCAATCGGGAGACGCTGCTCCAACTCGTGGATTTTCGCCTCGGCTACATCAAGGTATTGCTGAGAGACGTCTACGCCAATTACACGCCGACCGAGGGTTAGCGCAGCTACGGCGGTGTTGCCTGACCCGATGAAGGGGTCAAGAACGACATCGTTTGCATTAGTCGAGATCGAGATGCAACGTCCTGGCAATGCAACGGGAAACTGTGCCCCGTGGCCGTCACCACCGGACGAAACGGGAATCACCCAGACGTCAGAAAGCTTGTCACCCTCGTAGAGCGCGTTGCGGCCACCGAGGTTGGCGCCGAGCCTGCGGTATGCGCCCTTGTCGAACGTCGGCGCGCGACGGGTCGAAAGGTGCAGCACGTACTCGAGGTTGCGGCTCACCCGGGAGTTCTGAGGCTCAGGCAAGCTGTTGATCTTCGCCCACGTGATGATGCTCTTCGTGTAGTAGCCGATGCGGCTCGCTCGCTCTGCTACCAGAGCCGGGATACCGCATTGTTCGCCATCCTTGATGTAGGAATGCCCAGCGCTGTACCGGTGATGATCGTGTTCCCCCCACTTCATCCGGTTGCGGCCGTCCATGGCCTGGAGCGCTTCGTAGGCGTTGCCACGGATCTGGGTCCGCGTCATGTAGGTGTCCATCAGGTTCCACCAGACTGACGCTGAATCTGTGAGAACTGGGCGGAGCCGATGCAGAATCTCGACCGTATGGCGGATGAATCCTTCGGGCGTCTGCTCGTGCCCGAAGGCGCACTCTTCGCCATCCGCCCAGCGCACTAGGCGGGCATCCTTATAGATGCGCATGCCCCAGTACGGGGTCGAGGTGACGACGCACTGGACGCTTCCCTTGGGTAGGGTGCCCGCGACCTGGAGGAAGTCGCCGTGGATGAGCTTCCACTTCTCGTCCTCGGCAAACTCAGTCGACCGCATGCTGGCGTCGAGCTCAGACAGCAGGTAGTCCAGTACACGGCTACGAGGAACGAAGGTCTCAGAAAACGCGTCCTGGTCAAGGAGCTCGAGGACCTCGTCCACGGTGAGCTTCCTCTTGTTGCCGAAGATCCGTCGGATGAACGACTCGGCCATCCCCACCACGGGTGCCACATCCTCGACGGGGAAGGTCTCCGGCCGCCCCTGGTAAGCGACGCGATCCAACTTCGCGATGGCGGTGCGCGGGTAGATGTTCGGCAGCTCAGGGGTCGCCGGCTGAGCCACGCGCTTGCGTCGCTGTGGGGTCTGAGGGGGGACTCCGGTGCTCATGTACGAGACTCTAGAGCCTACCTCCGACGGACGGTCAGCGGCTCGCGGGCTTGAGGTACCCAAGAGCGCTCGTCAGCGGTTCGGCCGCTCGGACTATGCCCACCTCACGCGATGACATCGACTGGCATCTGGCAGCATGCTGCATGACATCTGAACGCTGCCGAGAGGATCCTGCTGGATGCGACTCAGCGCTGAGGCGATGAACGCGGCGCTCGCCGACTTCCAGGGACTCAACTACCAGACGAAGGTCGCGTCTGCGTACGACGTGTTCCTCACCATGAAGTGGCTCACCGCCAACCGCCCCGACCAGGACCCGTGGCAGGCGGTTGCGGAGGCCGTAGATGATCTTTTCGGCGTCTTCCCAGAGCATGAACTCGGTCGACTCCGCCCATGTCGTTACGACTGGTTGGTGCTTAAGGACTCCGGGCGGAAGACGGTGTGGAACAACAACACCCGAGGCATCAAGCTTTCGTCTTCGCTTCTCGTGAATAACCACATACGGAACGGTCTACTCCCGGACGCTTCCTCGATCCTGGGTGCGGCCTTACCGCCTTACCGCCCTTCCTGGCAGTCCCTGGCTGTGCTCGTACTGCGTAACAATGACTTCTCGCCGGAGGCAGACTGGCCGACGGCAAAGGCGGAGTTGCTACAGAGACTTGGTTTGACTACGGATGAACTGGAGGACATCACCTCGCCCACGTCCCTTGGGGCTCCACTGCTTAGCGAAACGGAGTGGGACGAAACCACGATCCCTGAGGCACTCAGACCACCGGAATCCATGGTCGTGCAGGCTCCTGCAGCAGAGATACCACTCTCCGGAGAGCAGCCGGCGACCCAGGCCGCCCGGGTCTCGATCAGCGTGGATAGGCGAGTCGAACGCATGCTGCGCCTGGCACTCAGAACGACGCCTTCGATCCTCCTGGTAGGCCCGCCTGGCACCGGCAAGGGAACGCTCCTAAAGTGGGTATTGAGGGAGATCGCCGTCAACCCAGAACGCTACGGCTTTGAAGCCGGCTTCGATCCCCACCCACTCTGGCGCACGCCGGATGAGAGCTGGACGGCGTACGACCTTATCGGCGGCCTGAGCCCCGATTCCGACGGCGCACTCACCTGGTCGGCGGGCGCGCTTCTGAACGCCATCGAGGACGGGCGGTGGCTGATCCTCGACGAAACCAACCGTGGCGATATGGATAAGATCATGGGGCCACTGCTGACATGGCTTTCCGACCAGGAAGTCGAGGTCGGCCGCTCAGCGGCTCATGAGGGCAAGCCGCAGCATGTCGGGTGGGGTAACGAGCGCCAGTCGAAGGTAAGTGACAACGGCCACGTTCGTCGCTATCTCGCGGGCACGGATTTTCGCCTACTCGGGACCTACAATCCGCAAGACGCACAGCGAGTCTTCCGATTTGGTCAGGCGCTCTCCCGCCGTTTCGTCGTTATCCCGGTTCCAGCCATTCAGCCTGGGCAGTTCACTCAGCTGCTGGAGAATTCATTTCCTGATCTAGGCGACGACGCAGCTGGCGCCATCACGGGCTTGTACCGAGCACATTTGTCGGACGACAGCACTGCGCTGGGGCCGGCAGTCTTTCTCAGAATGGCCAAGTATCTGTTGACCGGGCTCCCGACGGCAACGGAGGGTGCCGCGGCGCCTACGGCACAAGCCAAGCTCGGGGAGGAAGGCCCGAATGCTGACGAAACGCCGCTACTCGCGGAGCTACTCGCTGAGGCGTACGTTACGGGCATCGGTCGGTATTTGGCTGGCTTCGACGACCGCGTCTTCGATGCTCTCGGCCAACGGATCGTCAACGAGGAGACCGCGCTACCACAGGGGCAGTGGACATGGGTGAGCTCCCAGCGACACGTCCTGAGTTAGCCGGCCTGGCTCTTCCACGGCGCGGCCTAGAGCAGCTGCTCCGTGGATGGAACAGTGACGGTCAACTCTTCGACGCGTTGAGTGCCGTCAAGGCCGACGACATAGAGGTCAAGTGGTCTGCGAGCGCCATCGAGCTGCGAGCGGCACGCGTCTTGCTAGAAAAGATGGAAAGTTCCCTCCTCCTCCTTCCAGGTGAAGTTGGAACGTGGCGCGAAAACATGCCGGTCACGACGACGTCTGCTCGGGAGGTGTCAGACCGGCCGCTCCGCCCAATGGACTGGGCGACGACGGGTAGGCGTTATGGCTGGCCACCCAAGGCTTTTGTCGGGCATCCCAGATCGCGGGTGAAGGACGAAAGCGCACTGCAAACTTTGGCATGGACGGCGCGAAAACTCGGGCGAATGGCGAGGGACGTGCGTGCCATTGCACCGCTCCTCGTCGGCCGTATCGAGCATCCGGTACTCACCATGGTGGACGTGGTGAAATCGGATCTGTCGGATGTCGAGGCGCTTCCCCCAGATCGGATTGATCTCCGCTCGCTTGCGCACTCTGGTCGACCTTGGTCCTCGCTGGCCATGGTCGCAACGTCACTTGTGCGAGCTGAGACCGATCTGGAATTTCTCGCCTTCGAGCTTATCGAGCCGAATACCGATCTGGATTGGCGCCTATTCCATCTCTCGGTTTTGGGAGAGGTGCTCGCGACCGTCCGGTCACTGGGAGGGAACGTCCGATGGAACGCGCCATTGGGTGCCGGTGAGTCGCCAGGACCGCAATTTCAGCTCACGATCGGGCAATGCCTCTGGGACCTGTGGTTCGAGGCCTCGGCGGCCGCTCGCTACTACCAGGTGGCATCTCCGTACAAGGCAGCAACGACGGGTGTGAGCAGCGTTCAACGAGCCATTGGGGCAGACATCCTGCTGTGCCTACCCGGCGAACGCGCCCTGATGCTGGAGTGCAAATGGAGCGCTTTCGGAAGCTACGTGGGTCGAGATGGTTATCACCAAGCGTCGTCGTACCTGATCGAGGCGCGATCTGGGTTCGCTGACAATGCATGGTCCTACGTCATTGGACCCGAAGAAGTCGTCAGGAGTCGG
>NZ_JBFAMU010000040.1:0-21008 GCF_040656655.1 Micromonospora sp. NPDC049799 | reverse complement strand
GTGGGCGGCCTGCCGGCGTACCGCCTCGTCTGCGTCCCAGTCCGGGCCGAGCAGGTCCGGCCCAAGATGGCCGACGAGGTGCCGGCGGCGCCGGCCGAGCCGGCCTTCGCGGGCAGCGGCGGCATCTCCGTCGGTACGCCGACCGTCGCCTATCCCACGATCGATGCCCTGCCACGGCGGGCGGCCGGTGAGCCGGCCGCGCCCGTCCTGCCGGTCGGCCCGGTCGCCGGGCCGGTGGGCGCCACCGCCTCCTCCGCCGCCCCGGGTGCCAACGGCAGCCACGCCGGCGTGCCGAGGGCCGGCGGTGCCGGTCTGGGCGCCAACCTGGCCGCCACCGCGCCACTGGCGCCGCCCACCCCGGTCGTGCCCCGTTCCGGCCTGCCGGCCGAGGCGCCGATCTTCCGGGAGATGGAGGCGGTGTGGTTCCGGTCCCACGGCAACGACGCCACCGCGATCTTCGCCCGGCCGGACTTCGACCAGCCTCCGGCCGCCGCACCCACCGCCGGGCCCTCGACGGCAGCCCCGTCGACGCGGCCGAAGCTGCCCACCCGTACGCCGGGGACGACCGCCACCCCGGCGCCCACGCAGCCGCCACCGCCGTCGTACGCGCCACCGGTGAGCCGGACCACGACGCCGGCCGCGCCGGCTCCGGCGACCCCGGCCTCCGCGCCGCCGCCGGCCACCCCCGTGGCCGCGCCGGCCGCCACCGACCCCGACGAAGCCTGGCGGACCGCCGCCGACGAGGGGTGGACCCGTGCCAGCAAGGCGGCGGAGCCCTCCACCGCCGGCACGACCCGGTCCGGCCTGCCGAAGCGGGTGCCGCAGGCGCAGCTCGTGCCCGGCGGCATCGAACCCCGCGGCGGCCCGGACCGCAGCCGGCGCACACCGGACGACGTACGGGGCCTGCTGTCGGCCTACCATCGCGGCGTCCAGCGCGGCCGGGCGGCCGGCACGGACCAGAACAGCACCTCGACCACCAAGGAGACGAGCCGATGAACAGGCCAGCGGCCATGCAGGACATGGGTTGGCTGCTCACCAACTTCGCCGACAGCGTGGCGGGTATCGCCCACGTGGTCGCGGTGTCCGCCGACGGGCTCCTGCTCGCCTCATCCCGGGACCTGCCCGGGGACCGGGCGGACCAGCTCGCGGCGATCACCTCCGGTGTGGTGAGCCTGACCGAGGGTGCCGCGCGGATGTTCAGCGCCGGTGGGGTGCTCCAGACCGTCATCGAGATGGACAGCGGCTACCTCTTCCTCATGTCGATCAGCGACGGCTCGTCGATGGCCGTGCTCGCCGCGCGCAGCTGCGACGTCGGCCAGGTGGGCTACGAGATGGCCCTGCTCGTCGAGCGGGTCGGCGCGGCGCTGGTGCCGCTGCCCCGGGACGCGGTGCGGTCGTAACCGGGGTGCGACGCGGGCCCCGCGTCGTTCGGTGACAACAGATCCGGTGCCGACAGGTTCCGGCCGGGGAGAGGAGGTGATCGCGGGTGGACCGACGCCGGGAGGATCCGCGCGGCGCGCTCGTGCGGCCGTACGCGGTCACCCGCGGTCGTACCGAACCCCGGCAGGACATCGCCCTGGAGGCGGTGCTGACGGCGAGCCCGACGGCGGTTGCCGAGTCGCGGTTCGCCGGGCACGACAAGCACCGCATCGCCACGGTCTGCGAGGGCCGGGCGCAGTCGCTGGCCGAGATCGCCGCGTACACCCGGATGCCGCTGGGCGTGACCCGGGTGCTGGTCGCCGACATGGTGGCCGAGGGCCTGCTGACGCTACACACTGCCGCTCCCGCCGAGGGGTTCGAGGAGCGGATGGAAATCCTTGGAAGGGTGCTAAGTGGACTTCGCAGGCTATGACCCCGTCGGGGCGCGCCAGAGCCGGGGAATCGTCTCCGCGAAGATCGTGGTCGCGGGCGGGTTCGGCGTGGGCAAGACGACCCTGGTCGGCGCGATCTCGGAGATCACCCCGCTGACCACCGAAGCGGTGATGACCGCGGCCGGCGTCGGCATCGACGACCCGTCCAAGGTGCCGGGCAAGGAGACCACCACGGTCGCCATGGACTTCGGCCGTATCACCATGGCGCAGGACCTGATCCTCTATCTCTTCGGCACACCGGGCCAGACCCGCTTCTGGTTCATGTGGGACGAGATCATCCGGGGTGCGGTGGGCGCGGCGGTCCTGGTGGACACCCGCCGCATCACCGACGCGTTCGCGCCGCTGGACTACTTCGAGAACCGCAACCTGCCGTACGTGGTGGCGCTGAACCACTTCGACGGCGCGCCGGAGTACTCGCTGGAAGAGGTCCGGGAGGCGCTGGCCATCCCGGCGGACGTGCCGCTGGTGATGACCGACGCCCGGCACCGGGAGTCGGTGAAGCAGGTGCTGGTCACCGTCGTGGAGCACGCCATGCTCCGGCTCCAGGCCGAGCACGACCGGGGCTTCCCGGCACCGGTCGGCTGACGCGGCCCGGGCCGCCCGCCAGGAACGGGCGGCCCGTTCAGTCGACGCGCAGGCGGTAGCCGCGCTTGACGACGGTCTGCACCACCCGGGGCGCGCGCAGCCCGGCGCGCAGCCGGGCGACCGCCATCTCCACCGCGTGCTCGTCCGCGCCACGCGGCAGGGTCCGCAGCAGGGCGGTACGCGACAGGACGCGCCCGGGGGCGTCGGCCAACGCCCGGAGCACCGCCATCGGGGCCGGCGCGAGCGGTCGCAGTTCCCCGTCTACCACGGCCGCGTGGCCGCGCAGGGTGAGCAGGTGACCGGCCGCCTTCAGCGTGACGGTGCGTCGGGGCAGTTCGTCGACGAGCGTGCGGACCAGGGCACCCAGCCGGGCCCGGTTCGGCGCGCTCACCGGCACGCCCCGACGCAGCAGGGGCTCGGCGGTGACCGCGCCCACGCAGGCGGCCAGCACGTCGCCGTGGAACGCGTCGAGCACCGCTTCGGTGCGGTCGCCGGCACCGCGCAGGAGGGCCTCGGCGGCCGGTGCGGAGGTGAAGGTGACCGCGTCGACCAGCCGCCCGGCGACCAGGTCGATCAGCCGGTGCAGGGGCGCCGGGTCGGTGGGCGGGGCCCACCGGTAGACCGGCACCTCGATGACGGTGGCACCGGCGTCCTCCAGCGCCATCGTGCACTCCGGCTGCCGCTCGCCGTGCAGCTGCATGGCGATGACCTGCCCGGCCACCCCGCGCCGGCGCAGGTGGGCGACCACCTCGTCGCAGCTCTCCGACGCCGGGGACCACTGGTCGTGCAGGCCGGCGGCCCGGATCGCCCCACGGGCCTTCGGGCCGCGCGCCACCACGTACGCCTCGCCGAGCACCGAGCGCAGTGGCTCGGCCAGCCCCCAACCCTCGGCCGCCTCCAGCCAACCGCGCATGCCGATACCCGTGTTGGCCATCAGGATGTCCGGCGGCCGTTCGAGGCAGGCGCGGGTCGCCTCGCGCAGCTCGGTGTCGTCGGCAAGCGGCACGATCCGCAGGGCCGGGGCGAGCACCACCCGCGCACCCCGCCGTTGCAGCAGCGCGGCCAGCTCGTCCCGCCGCCGATCGGCGGTGACCCCGATGGTGAAGCCGGCCAGTTCGTCGCGCATCAGTTCTCCTGTCGCAGCCGCACCTCGACCAGACCGTCCCGGCAGCGCACGTCGTGCCGGCCGACGGAGAGCCCCGGCAGGTCGAGACAGTGCCCGGTGCGCAGGTCGTACACCTGCTTGTGCAGTGGGGAGGCGAGTGTCGGCACCCCACTCCGGCTGCCCACGATCCCCCGGGAGAGGACGTACGCGCCGGTGACCGGGTCCCGGTTGTCGACGGCGAAGAGCCCGTCGACGGTGCGGAAGAGGGCCACCTGCACCCCGTCGACCAGGGCGGCGACGCCCCGGTCGGTGTCCAGCCGGTCGAGTGGGCAGACAGTCGTCCAGGTCAGCGTCGTGGGGGTGATCGTGATGGTCATCGCCGTACCTCCGGCATTCCCAGGGCGACCGGCGTCGTCCGCGCCACGACGGGCACCGGTTGGCCGCGTTCTTCGGTGAAGGTGATGGACGGGTCGGGTACGTCCGGCGCGTTGACGAAGGACGTGAACCGGCGCAGCCGGTCCGAATCCTCCAGCACGTCCCGCCACTCGTCGGAGTACGTGGCGACGTGCCGGGCCATCGCCTCGTCGAGGTCGGCGCACAGCCCCAGCGAGTCGTCCACGATCACCGCCCGCAGGTGGTCGAGCCCGCCGTCCATCGCCTCGATCCAGGCGGCGGTGCGCTGCAGCCGGTCGGCGGTGCGGACGTAGTACATCAGGAACCGGTCGATCAGCCGGACCAGTGCCTCGGTGGACAGGTCGGTGGCGAACAGGTCGGCGTGCCGGGGCCGGAAGCCGCCGTTGCCGCCGACGTAGAGGTTCCAGCCGGTCTCGGTGGCGATGATCCCGAAGTCCTTGCTCCGCGCCTCGGCGCACTCGCGGGCGCAGCCGGACACCGCCGACTTGAGCTTGTGCGGTGCGCGCAGGCCCCGGTAGCGCAGCTCCAGGGCGATGGCGAGCCCCACCGAGTCCTGGACGCCGTACCGGCACCAGGTCTCGCCGACGCAGGACTTCACGGTGCGCAGCGCCTTGCCGTACGCGTGCCCGGACTCGAAGCCGGCGTCCACCAGCCGGCGCCAGATCTCCGGCAGTTGCTCCACGCGGGCGCCGAACAGGTCGATGCGCTGACCGCCGGTGATCTTCGTGTAGAGCTGGAAGTCGCGGGCGACCTCCCCGATGACGATGAGCTTCTCCGGGGTGATCTCGCCGCCGGGGATCCGGGGCACCACCGAGTAGCTGCCGTCGCGTTGCAGGTTGGCCAGGAAGTGGTCGTTGGTGTCCTGCAACGACGCCTGCTCGCCGTCGAGCACGTGGCCGGTGCCGAGGGAGGCGAGGATGGAGGCGACCACCGGCTTGCAGATGTCGCAGCCGCGACCTCGGCCGTGCTCGGCGATGAGCTGGGAGAAGGTCCGGATGCCGCGCACCTGGACGATCTCGAACAGCTCCCGCCGGCTGACGTCGAAGTGCTCGCACAGCGCGGTGGACTGCCGCACCCCGGCCGCGTCGAGGAGCTGCTTGAGCATCGGCACGCACGATCCGCAGCTAGTGCCGGCCCGGGTGCACGCCTTCAGCGCGGGCACGTCGGCGGCACCCTCGGCGATGGCGGCGTCGATGTCGTCGCGGGTGACCGCGTTGCAGGAGCAGACCTGCGCGGTGCCGGGCAGTGCCGCCAGGCCCGCGCCCTCCGAACCGGCGGGCGCGAGCAGCGCCAGCGGGGGACCGGGCAGCGGGCCGCCGACGCTGGCCCGCAGGGTCGGGTACGCGCTCGCGTCGCCCACCAGCACACCGCCGAGCAGGGTGGACGCGTCGTCGGAGAGGACCAGCTTCGCGTACACGCGGGTGGCCGGGTCGGTGTACGTCACGTCGAGGCAGCCCGGTGTCGCGCCGTGCGCGTCCCCGAACGAGGCCACGTCCACCCCGAGCAGCTTCAGCTTCGTGGCGGTGTCCGCGCCGGGGAAGGTGGCCGCGCCGCCGACCAGCCGGTCGGCGACCACCTCGGCCATCGCGTACCCGGGGGCGACCAGGCCGTGGCAGGTGCCGTCCACCGCCGCGCACTCGCCCACCGCCCAGACCCGCTCGTCGGCCGTCCGGCAGGTGTCGTCCACCAGCACCCCGCCGCGTCGGCCGAGCGGCAGGCCGGCGGCCCGCGCCAGCTCGTCGCGGGGACGGATGCCGGCGGCCACCACCACCAGGTCGGCGTCGAGGACCGTGCCGTCGGCCAGTTCCAGCCCGGCCACCGTGCCGTCCGGGCCGGACCGCAGGGCGGTGGTGGCCACCCCCAGGTGGCAGCTGACGCCCAACTCCTCGACGTAACGACGCAGCAGCGCCCCACCGGCGGTGTCGATCTGCGCCGGCATCAGCCGGGGCGCGAACTCCACCACGCTCGTGGTCAGGCCGAGCAGGCGCAGCGCGTTCGCGGCCTCCAGGCCGAGCAGCCCGCCGCCGATCACCGCGCCGGTCCGCCGGTCCCGGGCGTGCTCCCGGATCGCCGCCAGGTCGTCCAGCGTCCGGTAGACGAACACCCCCGGCAGGTCCGTGCCGTCGACCGGCGGGACGAAGGCGGACGAGCCGGTGGCCAGCACCAGCGCGTCGTACGGGTGCTCGCCGGTCGCCGTCGTCACGACCCGCCGCGCCCGGTCGACGGCCGTGGCCGCCTCGCCGAGGCGCAGGTCCACCCCGTCGTCCGGGGTGTGCAGGTTCAGTTCCTCGGCGTCCACCCCGTCGAACCACGCCGAGAGCCGCACCCGGTCGTACGCCGGCCGGCTCTCCTCCGCGAGCACGGTGACCCGCCAGCGGCGGTCCGTGTCGCGGGCCCGCAGCGCGTCGACGAAGCGCTGTCCCACCATGCCGTTGCCGACGACGACCACTCTGCTGAACTCGCTCATCGCGCCACCTCCACCGAGTCCACGTCGGACAGCCAACCGACGATTCCCGCGACGGCGTCCCGGCAGCTTCCGCAACCGGTGCCGGCCCGGGTCCCCGCCACCACGGCGTCGACCGTCCGTGCCCCGGAGCGCCAGCAGGTCACCAGCGCTCCCTTGCTGACGTTGTTGCACTGGCACACCGTCGCCGCGTCCGGCATCAGTGCCGGGGTCGCGGCGGGTTCGGCCGGCGCGACGCCGAGCGCCCGGCCGAGGAGCAGCGCCCGCCGGTCGGAGGGCACCGGCTGCCCCCGGTCGAAGAGCTGGATCACCGTGCCGACCGCCGGGTTGTCGCCGAGCAGGATCGCGCCGGTCAGCCGTTCGTCGGTGATGCGCAGCCGCGCGTAGGTGCCCCGCGCCGGGTCGGCGAAGGTGAGTTCCTCGCCCTCGCCGTCGCCGTCCGTGCCGCCCGGGTCGCCCATGGCGGCCAGGTCGATGCCGGCGGCCTTGAGCCGGGTCACCGGCGGGCGCGGTCGGTAGCGGGCCAGCGGATCCTCGCCGGTGAGCACCTGCGCCACCACCCGGGCCTGCGCCCAGGCCGGTGCGACCAGCCCCGTCACCGTGCCGTCGTGCTGCACGCAGTCGCCGATCGCCGAGATGCGCCGGTCGCTGGTGCGCATCCGGTCGTCGACCAGCACGCCCCGTTCCACCGCCAGTCCGGCCGCGGCGGCGAGCGTCGTGTCGGGGCGTACCCCGCAGGACAGGACCAGGAGGTCGGCGTGCAGCGACCGGCCGTCGGCGAGGTCGAGCCGGACGCCGTCGGCGTCCGCGGCGACCGCCGTCGCCGCCACGGCCAGGTGGGTGGTCACCCCGAGGCCGGCGAGCGTGCCGGCGAGCACGGCCGCGCCGGCCGGGTCGAGCTGCCGCTCCATGAGGTACGGCACGGGGTGCACGACGGCGACGTCGAGCCCCCGGGCGGCGAGCCCCCGCGCGGCCTCCAGACCGAGCAGCCCCCCGCCGAGCACCAGGACGCGCCGGGCGCCGTCGGCGACGGCGAGGATCCGCCGGCAGTCGTCGAGGGTGCGGAACGGCACGATACGCGGCGGCAGGTCGGGCCCGTCCAGGCCGGGCAGCGGCGGGACCACCGCGCGGCTGCCGGTGGCGAGCACCAGATGGTCGTACGCGATCCGGTCGCCGTCGTCGGTCGCCACCGTGCGGGCGGCGCGGTCGATCGCGGTCGCGGTGACTCCGAACCGCAGGTCCACGCCCTGCCCGGCGACCTCGGCCAGCTCCACGTCCGGCTCGCCGATCTTCCCGGCCAACAGGGTGGAGAGCATGATCCGGTTGTACGCCCGGTGCGGCTCCGCCCCGAGCACCGTGACCTTCCGGTCACCGCCCCGGGCGTGCAGCTCGCTGGCGAGCCGGGCACCGGCCATCCCGTTGCCCACGATCACGATCTTTTCGCTCACGACTCTCCCACCCTCTCCACGCGGACGGCGCAGATCTTGAATTCGGGCATGCCGGAGACGGGATCGACGGCGTCGTTGGTGACCGAGTTGGCCCGCGCCGCGCCGCCCCAGTGGAACGGTGCGAAGACGGTGTCCGGCCGGATGGCCGGACTGAGCCGGGCCGGCGCCACCATCTCGCCCCGCCGGGAGACCACCCGGACCGATTCGCCGTCGGCGACGCCGAGCCGCTCGGCCAGGTCGGGGTGCAGCTCGACGAACGCCTCGGGTGCCGCCCGGCGCAGCGCGGGGACCCGCCGGGTCTGGGTGCCGGACTGGTACTGCGCGAGCACCCGGCCGGTGGTGAAGTGCAGCGGGTACGCGGCGCAGACCTCCTCGGCCGCCGGCCGGTGCTCGACGGCGTGGAAGCGGGCGCGCCCGTCCGGCGTGGGGAACCGGTCGGCGAAGAGCCGGGGCGTGTCCGGCCCGTCGGTGTCCGGGCAGGGCCAGAAGACGCCATCGGACTCGTCGATCCGCTCCCAGGTCACCCCGGCGTAGTCGGCGGTACCGCCGGCTGACGCCCGCCGCAGCTCCTCGAAGACCGCGCGGGGATCGGCGGCGTCCGCGGTCCTTCCTCGCGCCGACAGGCGGTGGGTGAGGTCGGCGAGGATCGCCAGGTCGGTGCGGACGCCGGCCGGGGGTTCCCGCAGCGCCCGGCGGCGCAGCACCCGGCCTTCCAGGTTGGTCATCGTGCCGTCCTCCTCGGCCCACTGGGCGGTGGGCAGCACCACGTCGGCCAGCGCGGCCGTCTCGGAGAGCAGGAAGTCGGCGACCACCAGCAGGTCGAGGTCGCGCAGGCGGCCCTCGATCCGGGCCGCCCGGGGAGCGGAGACGACCGGGTTGGAGCCGAAGACCAGCAGCGCCTTCGGCCCCTCGTCGGTGCCGAGCGAGTCCAGCAGCTGGTACGCGGGCACACCGGGACCGGGCAGGTCCTCGGCCGGCAGGCCCCAGACCCGGGCGACGTGCGCGCGAGCGGCGGGGTCGTCGATGCGCCGGTAACCGGGGAGCTGGTCGGCCTTCTGGCCGTGCTCCCGCCCGCCCTGCCCGTTGCCCTGCCCGGTGAGGCAGCCGTAGCCGGAGCCGGGGCGGCCGGGCAGACCGAGGGCGAGCGCCAGGTTCACGAAGCCACTGACCGTGTCGACGCCCTTGGCGTGCTGCTCCGCGCCGCGCGCGGTGAGGATGATCGCCCGTTCGGCGGTGCCGAGGGCGCGGGCGGTGGCCTCCAGGTCGGCCACCGGCACCCCGGAGAGAGCCTCGGCGCGGGCC
Source organism: Micromonospora sp. NPDC049799 (assembly GCF_040656655.1). Classification (NCBI taxonomy): domain Bacteria; kingdom Bacillati; phylum Actinomycetota; class Actinomycetes; order Micromonosporales; family Micromonosporaceae; genus Micromonospora; species Micromonospora sp. NPDC049799. Next base: position 11,819 of record NZ_JBFAMU010000040.1, on the reverse strand, counting down.
GGCCACCACCCGGCGACGGTGCGGCGTACCGCCTCGAACCCGGTGGTGCGGGCGTCCACGTACGCCTTGTCGACCCAGCCCTCGGTGACGGCGACGTGCAGCAGTGCGCTGGCCACCGCCAGGTCGGTGCCGGGCAGGGGTTGCAGGTGCAGGTCGGCCTGCCGGGCGGTGGCGGTGACCCGGGGGTCGACGACGATCAGCTTCCCGCCGCGCTGCCGCTGCTCGGTGACCCAGCGCATCAGCGGTGGCATCGTCTCGGCGGGGTTCGCGCCGACGAGCAGCAGGGTGTCGGCCCGGCCGAGGTCGGCCAGCGGGAACGGCAGGCCCCGGTCGACGCCGAAGGCGCGCATCCCGGCCGCCGCCGCCGAGGACATGCAGAACCGTCCGTTGTAGTCGATGTGCCGGGTCCGCAGCGCCACCCGGGCGAACCTGCCCAGCGCGTACGCCTTCTCGTTGGTGAGGCCGCCGCCGCCGAAGACGGCGACCGCGTCCCGGCCGTGTCCGGTCTGGACGGCGCGGACGCCGGTGGCGATCCGGTTGAGCGCCTCGTCCCAGCTCGCCGGGCGGAGCTCTCCGCCGGGTCGGTCGCGGACCAGCGGGGTGGTCAGCCGCTCGGGGTGGTCGAGCAGGTCGGCCGCCGTCCAGCCCTTCTGGCACAGGCCGCCGCGGTTGGTGGGGAACTGCCGGGCCGTGACGGCCGTCCGGCCGTTTTCCACGCGCAGGGTCATCCCGCACTGCAGCGCGCAGTAGGGGCAGTGCGTCGCCGCCTCCCGGGGTGTGTCCCCCGGGGCAGTCGCGGAGCGTGCACCGTCTGTCATGCCCGTGAAGCGTGCCGTCGGGCGGTTTCCGGACCGGGTCTCGTCTGTTTCGGTCCTGTCAAGAGCACCTCACACCGCACGGGAGCTGGAGGAGGCTCGGATTGGTCTATTATGTGAGACAAACTTCTCGCATGTTGGGAGCAGGTCATGAGTGTGGCGGCGGCGTTCGACGCGGTGGCGGGGACCTACGACGGGGCCCGGCGCCGGCTGGTGCCCTGCTTCGACGCCTTCTACGGCACGGCTGTCGAGGTGGCCGCGCCGCCGCTGCGGGCCGCGCTCGCGTCGGGGCGTACGCCCGAGGTGCTGGACCTGGGCGCGGGCACCGGGCTGCTCTCCCTGCTGCTGGCCGCGGCCGTTCCGGGGGTGCGGGTGACTCTCTTCGACGCGGCGCCGGCGATGCTCGCCGTCGCCGCCGACCACCTGGGTTCGCGGGGTGTGACACACCGGACCGTCCACGCCGACCTGTCCGAGCCGCTGCCCGCCGGCCGCTACGACGCGGTGGTCTCCGCCCTGGCCATCCACCACCTGGACGACGACGGCAAGCGGGACCTCTACCGGCGGGCGGCCGACGTGCTCGTGCCGGGCGGGGTGTTCGTCAACGCCGAGCAGGTCGCCGGTCCGACGCCCGCCCTGGACCGGCGGTACGACGAGGTGTGGACCGACCGGATCACCGCGCTCGGCTCCGATGCCGACGAGATCGGCGCCGCCCGGGAACGGATGCGGCACGACCGTCCGGCGCCCGTCGCGGACCAGTGCCGGTGGCTCGGCGAAGCCGGCCTGGTCGACGTCGACTGCTTCTTCAAGGAGTGGCGATTCGCCGTGTTCGGCGGTCGGCGCGAAGTGATCCCACCAGGGGAATGACTATTGGTCATACCGAGGGGTAGTCTCACCGGCATGACTGCCAAGGTGACACTGTCGTTCTCCGACGACACGATCGAGGAGGCCCGGCGGTTCGCCAAGCGCGAGGGCCTCTCCCTCTCCGCCTGGATGGACCAGGCCGCCCGGGAGAAGGCGCTGCGCGAGGTCTTCGCCGCGCACGCCGCGGTCGTCAACCGGGCCGGTGCCGCCCTGGAGGCCGCCGCCCTCGCCGACGCCCGCGAGGTGGGCATGGTCGACGACCTGCTCTCCGGCGGTCGCCCGCGTGCTGCGTAGGGGTGAGGTCTGGCGCATCGCCGGCGCCCGGGAGCGGCTGGGACTGGTCATCAGCTCCGACGTCTACAACTCCACGGACGTGCCGATCGTCATCGTGGCCGAGGTGGTCCAGGAGTCGCTGCTGCGGGACTCACCGCTCGCGGTGCCGATGGGTGCGTACGTGGTGATGCCCGACCGGCTCTCCTCGCCGATGAAGAAGTGGTTCACGGAGTGCGTGGACGTCGCCGACACCGAGACCATGCAGCGCGTCGCGCGAGCGCTGCGCATCCTGCAACAGCTCTGACATCTCACCGTTCGTTCCGGCCGCAGGTGCGATCTCCGTTTCCGGAACGACGCGCGACGGGCACTGTCGGGTAATCCCGGATTCCTAGCGTTCCTCCAGGTCACACCGACGAGGAGGAACCGCCGTGAGCACAATCGCCCCCGCCGTCGCCGAGGTGCCGGCCGCGACCGGCCGCCGGCACCGCATCGACGACTGGCGCCCCGAGGACCCCGACTTCTGGCGTACGACCGGCGCGCCGATCGCGCGGCGCAACCTGTGGGTCTCGATCTTCGCCGAGCACGTCGGGTTCTCGGTGTGGAGCCTCTGGTCGGTGACCGTGCTCTTCCTCGGCCCCGCGTACGGCATCGACCCGGCCGGGAAGTTCCTGCTCACCGCCGTGCCGGCCGCGCTGGGCGCGGTGCTGCGGTTGCCGTACACCCTCGCGGTGGCCCGATTCGGTGGACGGAACTGGACCATCGTCAGCGCACTGATGCTGCTCGTGCCGACCATCCCGATGGCCGTCCTGCTGGAGCCGGGCGTCTCCTACGGCACCCTCATGGTGCTCGCCTGCCTCACCGGTGTCGGCGGCGGCAACTTCGCCTCCTCCATGGCGAACATCAACCTCTTCTACCCGCAGCGGCTGAAGGGCCGCGCACTCGGTCTCAACGCCGGTGGCGGCAACCTGGGCGTGCCGGCGGTGCAGCTGGTCGGGCTGGCGGTGCTGGCCACCGCCGGTGCCGCGTACCCCCGCCTGGTCCCGGCCGTGTACATACCGCTGATCGTGCTGGCCGCGCTGGCCGCGTCGCGGTGGCTGGACAACATCCCCGGTGCGCGCAACGAGCCCGGCGCGCTGCGCGAGGCCGCCCGGGACCCGCACACCTGGATCATGTCGCTGCTGTACATCGGCACCTTCGGCTCGTTCATCGGCTTCGGCTTCGCGTTCGGCCAGGTGCTCCAGCTCCAGTTCGCCGACCGCTTCCCGACCCCGGTCGACGCGGCCTGGCTGACGTTCCTCGGTCCGCTGGTCGGCTCGCTGATCCGCCCGGTCGGCGGCCACCTCGCCGACCGGCTCGGCGGGGCGCGGGTCACCTTCTGGAACTTCGTGGCCATGGCGGCCGGCGCCGGCCTGGTCCTCTACGCCGCCCGCGAGCGCTCCTTCCCCCTCTACCTGGTCGGATTCCTGTCGCTCTTCGTCTTCTCCGGGATCGGCAACGGCTCGACGTACAAGATGATCCCGGCGATCTTCCGGGCCCGGGCGATGGCGGCGGTCGACAACGGCCGACGGGAGCCGGAGGCCGCGCGGCGCTGGTCGATCCGGATGACCGGGGCGCTGATCGGCATCGCGGGAGCGGTCGGCGCGTCCGGCGGCGTGCTGGTCAACATCGCCTTCCGGCAGTCGTTCCTGACCCGGGGGAGCGCCGACGCGGCGTACGTCGCCTTCATCGCCGCGTACGCCGTCTGCTTCGCCCTGACGTGGCTGGTCTACCTGCGGCCCGGCCGTCGTGCGCTGCCCGGGGTGTGATGCCGGTAACGTTCCTCGGCAGGTCAGGCGGGGCGGGACCCCGTTTTGACCTGCCGACGGGGCTGCGGGTATCGTTGCCTGCTGTTGTACGACATCCAGAGGCGTGCCGCCTGAGGTACGCTTGGTCGTTCGTGCGCGCTGGTCCGGCCTGGTACTTCCGGTCACCTCGGCGCGCGACCCCAGACCGACGACGAGACAAGGTAGACCTGTGCGTACGTACAGCCCGAAGCCGGGTGAGATCGAGCGTCAGTGGCACGTCATCGACGCCTCTGATGTCGTGCTGGGCCGCCTGGCCACCCACGCCGCCACGCTGCTGCGCGGCAAGCACAAGCCGACTTTCGCGCCGCACGTCGACACGGGCGACTTCGTCGTCATCGTGAACGCGGGCAAGGTCGCGCTGACCGGCAACAAGCGTCAGCAGAAGATCGCCTACCGCCACTCGGGTTACCCGGGTGGTCTGAAGCAGGTCGGTTACGACGAGCTGCTGACCAAGCGTCCCGAGCGGGCCGTCGAGCTGGCCGTGAAGGGGATGCTCCCGCACAACAAGCTCGGCCGTCAGCTCATCAAGAAGCTGAAGGTCTACGCCGGTGCCGAGCACCCGCACGGCGCGCAGCAGCCGGAGCCGTTCGAGATCAAGCAGATCGCGCAGTGAGCGCGGGCGAGGAAAGCAGCATGACCGACATCACCGTCACCGAGGTCGCCCCCGAGGCCACCGAGGCGCCGGCGCCCGTCGCCCGCGCGCCCCGTGGTGACCGGCCGATCCAGACCGTCGGCCGCCGCAAGGAGGCCATCGTCCGGGTCCGCATCGTCCCGGGCACCGGCAAGATCACCTGCAACGGCCGTGACCTCGAGGCCTACTTCCCGAGCAAGGTGCACCAGCAGCTCATCAAGGACCCGCTGGTCACCGCCGAGAAGCCCGAGGCGTTCGACGTGATCGCCAACCTGCGGGGTGGCGGCACCACCGGTCAGGCCGGTGCGCTCCGCCTGGCCATCGCCCGGGCGCTGATCGTCAACGAGCCGGACGACCGCCCGGCCCTCAAGAAGGCCGGCTTCCTCACCCGGGACGCCCGGGTCAAGGAGAGCAAGAAGTACGGCCTCAAGAAGGCCCGTAAGGCTCCCCAGTACTCGAAGCGCTGACCTTCAGCGTCGCGTTGTACTTCTGACGGACGGCCGGACCGCCTCCCCACGACGGGAGGTGCTCCGGCCGTTCCGCTTTTTCTTCCATCGGCGCACTTCATCGGAGGTTGGCGGGTATGGGCCGGTTGTTCGGCACGGACGGCGTACGCGGACGCGCGAACGCGGATCTCACGCCCGAGTTGGCGCTCGCGGTGGCGGTCGCCGCCGCCCACACGCTCGCCGAGTCGGACCGGAGTCATCCCCCGCTGGCCGTGGTCGGCCGGGACACCCGCGCCAGCGGCGAGATGCTGGAGGCCGCCGTGGTGGCCGGGCTCACCAGCGCCGGCGCGAACGTGGTCCGGGTCGGCGTGCTGCCCACCCCGGCCGTGGCGTTCCTCACCGCCGAGGCCAAGGCGGACCTGGGCGTGATGCTGTCCGCGTCGCACAACCCCATGCCCGACAACGGGATCAAGCTCTTCGCGGCCGGCGGGCACAAGCTGCCGGACGAGATCGAGATGAAGATCGAGGCGGCCGTCGAGGCGAACGCCACCACCGCCTGGGAGCGGCCGATCGGTGCCGGCGTCGGTCGGGTGCACGACCTGCTCGACGGCGCCGACCACTACGTGCAGCACCTGGTGGGCACCGTCGGTCACCGTCTGGACGGGATCAAGGTCGTCGTGGACTGCGCCAACGGCGCGGCGGCCGAGGTGGCCCCGGTCGCGTACCGGGAGGCCGGCGCGGAGGTCGTCGCGATCTACGCCGAGCCGGACGGCCTCAACATCAACGACGAGTGCGGCTCCAACCACCTGGAGGCGCTGCGCGCCGCCGTGGTCGAGCACGGTGCCCACCTGGGCATCGCCCACGACGGCGACGCGGACCGCTGCCTCGCGGTGACCGCCGACGGTGACGAGGTCGACGGCGACCAGGTCATGGCCATCCTCGCCCTCGCCATGCGGGAGGCCGGCACGCTGACCGGGGACACCCTCGTGGCCACCGTCATGAGCAACCTCGGCCTGCGTCTGGCGATGTCCCGGGAGGGCATCCGGCTGGTCGAGACCAAGGTCGGCGACCGGTACGTCCTGGAGGAGCTGCGCGCCTCCGGGCTGGCGTTGGGCGGGGAGCAGAGCGGTCACATCGTCATGCCGGCGTACGCGACGACCGGCGACGGCGTCCTCACCGGCCTGCACCTGATGTCCCGGATGGCGGCCACCGGGAAGCCCCTGGCCGAGCTGGCCGGCGCCATCACCCGGCTGCCGCAGGTGCTGATCAACGTGCCGGTCGGCGACCGCACCGTCGGGGCGGCGGCGCCCGCCGTCCGGGCCGAGGTCGAGCGCGCCGAGGCCGAGCTGGGCGAGACCGGGCGGGTGCTGCTGCGCCCGTCCGGCACCGAGCCGCTGGTCCGGGTCATGGTCGAGGCCGCCACCGAGCACACTGCCCGAGAGGTGGCCGAGCGCATCGCCGAGCAGGTCCGTACCGCCAGCCCGGCGGTCTGACCCGCCAGCCCCGCCGTCACGACAACTTCGGGGAAGATGCCCCCTTCCGCGCACCGGAGCCAGCACCTTCCCCGAAGTTGTCGCCCGTGAGCGTCCGCGTGGTTCGTGGGTGGACGTGGTGGGGGCCTGACGGCGGGACCCGGCGGGGATGTCAGCCCTTCGTCACCCGGTGCAGGAAGCGGTCGGCCAGGTCGGTGATCGCGTCGGCGTCCAACGCCAGCGCCGGGCCGGCCACCGTCACCTCGGTCATCGCCAGCCCCGGCACCTCGCCGTCCCGCCACCTGCCGGCGAACCACACCTTCTCCTCCTCGGCGAGCGCGAGGTTGGCGTCGTCGAGGGTGTCCGCCGGGTACGGCAGCCAGAGCCGGAACTGGTGGGTGTGCGGCGGGGACGGGAACACCCGCGCTCCCGGCAGGCGCGCGAGCACCTCCGCGACCGTCCGGGCGTGCGCCACGTAGCCCGCGAGGCGGGGCAGTTCGTGATCGAGCCCGTGCAGTGCGGTCAGGGCCGCCGGCCACTGCTGGAACAGCATGCCCCCGTAGCGGTGCCGCCAGACCCGCGCATACCGGGCCAGCGCCGCGTCACCGGCCAGCGCCGCGCCGGAGATGCCGCCCAGGGACTTGTAGAAGGAGACGTAGACGCTGTCGGCCAGCGCGGCCACCTCGGGAAGCGGCCGGCCCAGGTGCACCGTCGACTCCCAGAGGCGGGCACCGTCCAGGTGCACCCGCGCGCCGGTTGCCCGCGCCGCCCGGACGACGTCGACCAGCTCGTCCCAGGTGGGCAGGACGAAGCCGGCGTCGCGCAGCGGCAGCTCCAGCAGCAGGGTCCCGACCGGCTCGGGCAGCTCCGCGACCTCCGCGGCGACCGGGTTGCGGAGCGCGGAGGTCGTGAGCACCGCCCGCAGGCCGCCGAGCACCGCGTACGCGTCCCGCTCGTGCATCAGCGGGTGGCTGAGGGGGTGCAGCCCGACCGCCGCCCGGCCGGTCAGCTCGGCGCCGTACCGCATGGCGATCTGCTGGGCCATCGTGCCGGTGGGGAGGAGGACCGCCGCTTCGGTGCCGAGGAGGTCGGCGACGCGGCGCTCCAACGTCTCCACCGCGCCGCCCTCGCCGTAGACGTCGGGCAGCGGATCGGTCGCCGCCGCCCGCATCGCGTCGACCTGCTCGGCGACCGAGGCCGGCCGGGTGCCGGAGAGCACGGTGTCGCACGCGCGCAGCGCCGTCAGGCGGCGGGCTGTTTCCGCGTACGCGCGGGAGCCGCTCACCGGGAGCCCGCCAGCCCGCGCAGGCGGCCGACCGCCTCGGTCAGCACCTCGGGGCGTTTGCAGAACGCGAACCGGACCAGCCGGCGGCCCGCCTCCGGGTCGTCGTAGAAGACCTGCGTCGGCACCGCCACCACCCCGCAGCGCTCCGGCAGCGTCCGGCAGAACTCCACCCCGTCCCGACCGCCCAGGGCGGTCACGTCGGCGGTGACGAAGTACGTCCCCTCCGGTGCGAGTACCTGGAACCCGGCGTCGGTGAGCCCGCCGACGAGCAGGTCCCGGCGGGCCTGGAGGTCGTCCCGGAAGCCGGTGAAGTAGCCGTCCGGCAGGGCCAGCGCCACCGCGACCGCCGGTTGCAGCGGTGCCGCGTTGACGAAGGTGAGGAACTGCTTCACCCGCAGCACCGCGGAGACCAGGGCCGCCGGCCCGCTCGCCCAGCCGACCTTCCAGCCGGTGCAGGAGAACGTCTTGCCGGCCGAGGAGATCCGCAGGGTCCGCTCCCGCATCCCGGGCAGCGTCGCCAGGGGCACGTGGCCGCTCGCGGCGTCGGTGAAGACCAGGTGCTCGTACACCTCGTCGGTGACCGCGTACGCGTCGTGCTCCCGGCACAGCTCGGCGACCAGCGCGAGTTCCGCCGGGGTGAAGACCTTGCCGGTCGGGTTGTGCGGGGAGTTGAGCAGGACCAGCCGGGTACGTGGGCCGAACGCGGCGCGCAGCGCGTCCGGGTCGAAGGCGTACCGGCCGTCGTCGGCGGGGCGCAGCGTGACCGGCCGCCGGACCGCGCCGGCCAGGGCGATTGAGGCGGCGTACGAGTCGTAGTACGGCTCGAAGCAGACCACCTCGTCGCCCGGCTCGCACAGGCCGAGGATCGCGGCGGCGACCGCCTCGGTGGCGCCGGCGGTCACCACGACCTCGCCGTCCGGGTCGTACTCCAGGCCCCAGAACCGGCGCTGGTGCGCGGCCACCGCCGCGCGCAGCGCCGGGACGCCCGGACCCGGCGGGTACTGGTTCTGCCCGCCCCGCAGCGCCGCCTCGGCGGCGGCCAGCATCTCCGGTGGGCCGTCGGTGTCGGGGAAGCCCTGGCCGAGGTTCACCGCGCCGGTGCGGACGGCGAGAGCGGACATCTCGGCGAAGATCGTCGTTCCGAACGGGCGCATCCGCTCGACCAGCGGGTCGACATCGGTGGTCGTCACGCCGCCAGCCTACGGACTCCGACCGCCCGATCAACCCGAGGAATTCGTCACCGCGAGTAGCGGATAGTTCTCTTCGCTCAAAGTAACTGATCGTTTCGCCGACTTCCGAGCAGACATGATGAGCGAAACTGGGTTACGCTGCCTTCCATGTGTGGAATCGTGGGTTACGCCGGCGCGCGCCCGGCGCTCGGCATCGTGCTCGACGGACTGCGGCGGCTGGAGTACCGCGGCTACGACTCGGCCGGCGTCGCCATCGTCTGCGACGACGTGCTGCTGACCGAGAAGAAGGCCGGCAAGCTGGCCAACCTGGAGAAGGTGCTCTCGGAGCGGGCCGCCGAGGACCCGGCCTCCTGCGCCGCCAGCCCGATCGGCATCGGCGACGGCACCACCGGCATCGGGCACACCCGCTGGGCCACCCACGGCGGGCCGACCGACCGCAACGCCCACCCGCACCTGGCGCCCGACGGCCGCGTCGCCGTCATCCACAACGGCATCATCGAGAACTTCGGGAAGCTGCGCACCGAGCTGGAGGCCGACGGCGTCCAGTTCACCAGCGACACCGACACCGAGTGCGCCGCGCACCTGCTCTCCGCCGCGCTGGCCGACCTGCGCGCCGCCGGCGAGGTCGACAGCCCGCAACTGCTCGCCTCCGCGATGCGGGTGGTCTGCCAGCGACTGGAGGGCGCCTTCACCCTGCTCGCCGTCGACGCCGGCATCCCGGGCGCCGTGGTCGGCGCCCGGCGCAACTCGCCGCTGGTCGTCGGCCGGGGCGACGGGGAGAACTACCTCGCCAGCGACGTGGCCGCGTTCATCGAGCACACCCGCGACGCCGTGGAGCTGGGTCAGGACCAGATCGTCCTGATCACCGGCGACACCATCGAGATCACCGACTTCGAGGGCCAGCCCGCCAGCGGCAAGGACTTCCACATCGACTGGGACTCGTCCGCCGCGGAGAAGGGCGGCTACGACTGGTTCATGCTCAAGGAGATCGAGGAGCAGCCGCAGGCGATCGCCGACACGCTGCTCGGCCGGCTCACCGAGACCGGCGAGATCATGCTCGACGAGGTCCGCCTCAGCGACCAGGACCTGCGGGACGTCGACAAGATCTTCATCGTGGCGTGCGGCACCTCCTACCACGCCGGCCTGGTCGCCAAGTACGCCATCGAGCACTGGACCCGGATCCCCTGCGAGGTGGAGCTGGCCAGCGAGTTCCGCTACCGCGACCCGGTCCTCGACCGGTCCACGCTGATCGTGGTGATCTCGCAGTCCGGCGAGACCATGGACACCCTGATGGCGCTGCGCCACGCCAAGGAGCAGAAGGCCCGCGTGCTGGCCATCTGCAACACCAACGGCTCGACCATCCCGCGCGAGTCCGACGCCGTCCTCTACACGCACGGCGGGCCGGAGATCGCGGTCGCCTCCACCAAGGCGTTCCTCACCCAGGTGGTCGCCTGCTACCTGATCGGCCTGCACCTCGCCCAGGTGCGGGGGATCAAGTTCGCCGACGAGGTCGGCGCGGTGGTCGCGCAGCTCCAGGAGATGCCGGCCAAGCTGCGCGAGCTGCTGGACCGCATCGAGCCGGTCCGCGAGCTGGCCCGCGACCTGAAGTCCGAGCCCACCGTGCTGTTCATCGGCCGGCACGTCGGCTACCCGGTGGCCCTGGAGGGCGCGCTCAAGCTCAAGGAGCTGGCGTACATGCACGCCGAGGGTTTCGCCGCCGGCGAGCTGAAGCACGGCCCGATCTCGCTGATCGACGAGGGCACCCCGGTGATCTGCATCGTGCCGTCCCCGGTGGGCCGGGGCATGCTGCACGACAAGGTCGTCTCCAACATCCAGGAGGTACGGGCCCGGGGCGCCCGGACCATCGTGATCGCCGAGGAGGGCGACGAGGCGGTCGTCCGCTACGCCGACCACCTGATCTACGTGCCGCGTACGCCGACGCTGCTCGCCCCGCTGGTGACCACCGTGCCGCTCCAGGTGCTCGCCGCCGAGATCGCCGCCGCCCGGGGCCACGACGTCGACCAGCCGCGCAACCTGGCCAAGTCGGTCACCGTCGAGTAACCGCACCCGCGCCGACGCCGACCCCGGGCCACCACCACGGTGACCCGGGGTCCGTCGCGTCCGGCGGGCCCACCGTCGCCGGTCAGCCTGGCCGCCGCGTCGTCACCGCCCCAGCACCACCCGGGCCATCCCGTCCAGGGCGGGATTGTCCGCCTCCCAGTAGCCGGTGTGGCCGTGCCGACCGCTGGTGAAGGTGCGCCCACCGAACCCCGGATCGGCCGGGTCACGGCCGAACCACAGCTCGTCCCGCGACCCGCCGACCAGCGAGACCGCCGCGCCGAGCGGGGGCGCGGCCAGCAACGGATGCCGCAGCAGCTCGTCCGGCGACCGAACCAGCCGGATCACGTCGTCCGGCGCGGTGCTCGCCCACACCTGCCCGCGTGGGACACCCAGCTCCGCCGCGTGCGCCACGCCGACACCGGGCGAGCCGACGAAGACCAGCGCGTCGGCCGCCAGCCCGTGGTCGCGGGCCGTCGCGCCGACCACCAGCGACCCGTAGCTGTGCCCGAGCACGGTCTGCCGGGCCGGCGGCCCGTCGTGGGTGGCCCGCAGGCCCTCCTGGAACCGGTGCAGCGCCGGCCCGGCATCGGTCGCCTGCCTCGACCCCGCCGCCTCGTGCAGGAAGTCCGGGGCGTCGTAGTCGAGCCAGAGCACCGCCGCGCTCTCCTCGCCGGGCGCGAGCGCGCCGCAGCGGGCCAGCACCCTTCCCGCCCGGTCCAGCTCGCCGGGCACGTCGTCCAGCCCCGCCGTCATCCCCGGGACGTACGTCAGGACCCGCTCGGACCGGTCCGGGTCGCCCAGCGCCACCACCGCCCGACCCTCGCCGCCGGTCCCCAGGCCCAGCAGGTACGCCCGGGCGGACCCCACGCCGATCGCCCAGCAGAGCATCGGGGAGATCGCCGACCACTACGACCGGCTGATCCGAGGCCTGCCGAGACCGC